>JANTFX010000001.1 GCA_024763215.1 Candidatus Krumholzibacteriia bacterium
CCATCCGTAAGGACCCTGCAGGCGGGTGATCATGTCAATGTCGGGGGATACGACACCTGCCGCATGAGCGGTGGGCCCACCGCGGCCCACCGCCGCTGAAACCGAACCGATTCGCGTCGGCCCTGCGGGGCCATGACGAAGGAGCCCCACCCATGAACGGCCGCAAGGCGGAACAGCCCCCCATCAGCTGCGCCCAATGCCGTGCCTCCCTGCAGGAGTACCTGGACGGGACCATGGCCAAGGCCGAGTCCATGCCCGTTTTCCTGCACCTGCGCGGGTGCCAGGCCTGTGCGGCCGAGCACGCCCGCTGGCAGGAGACCTTCCAGGCGCTCGCGGCACTGCCCCCGCAGCCGGTGCCGGAGGATTTCGACCGCAAGATCCTGGCCTCGGTTCCCTACGATTCGTACCGCGCCATGGCCGCCATCCGCGCGCCGCGGGTGCCGGTGTTCCTCGAGGAAGAGTCCCTGCCCGCGGTGTTGCGCTCCTTGCCCATTCGCCTGGGCGGGCTGCTGGTCGCTGTCGGCGCGGGGATCGCCATGGGCTGGTTCCATGGCTCGGGGTCTCTGGGCTGGCTGGTGGCCGCCGGCCTGGCGCCCGAAGCGCTGGTGCGCCTGCAGGGCGTTTTGCGGGGCGCCACCCTGGTCCTGCGCCGGGGCCGGGTATGATCATGCGGCCCCGGGCATCGATCCTGCTGCTGCTGACGGTCTGCCTGTGCCTGCAGGCCGGGCCGGTTGCCGCGCAACCGGATTCCGGTGCGGATCCCGAGGCCGAGATCTCGTTGCAGGTGTCCATCCCCGCCGCGCGTGATTCCCTGCTGCAGGAGATCCGCAGCTACTCCCTGCTGATCAAGTCCATGCGTGATTCCCTGGCCCTGGAGGACCTGGGGGTGGAGTTGGACGAGGCCCAGAAGGAACGACTCCGCCAGTCCATCGACCGTATCAGCACGGTGGTCGAGAACATCTCGGGGGAACTGGGGCGCCTTGATCTGCAGATCAAGGACAACCGCATCAGCCTGTTGAACGACGCGGGCGAAGGGGTCGTCATCAACATCCCCGAGAACCTGGACGAGCACATCAGCAAGGGGCTGAACACCCTTTCCCAGGTCATCCTTTCCGAGCTGCCCGATTCGCTGCACCGGAATAAGGCCTGGACCTGGACCGGGCTGGCCGGGGTCAAACAACCGCCGCGCAAGGTCATCAACGGCAACGTGGTCAAGATCGGCGATGATGCGCTGATCGCCGCCAACGAGGAAGTCCGCGGGGATGTGGTTGTCATCCTGGGCAACGCCGAGATCGCCGGCCATGTGCTGGGCGATGTGGTGGTCGTGATGGGGGACCTGCAGGTCGGCCAGGACGCGGAGATCGAGGGTGAAACCGTGACCATCGGCGGCAGCCTGGATCAGGACCCGGCGGCCGATGTGGGCAAGGTGACGGTCATCGACCCTTTGCCCGGGGGGCGCCTGGATATGGGCGGGGTGCTGGGCAGCGGTTGGCTGACCTTCTTCTTCTTTCAGGGCCTGTTCCTGGTGGTGCTGTTCCTGGCCTGCCTGGCCGTGGCCCTGACTCCGCAGACCCGTTTCGGCGCCATCACCGGCTCCTTGCGCCGGGAGCCGTTGCCCGCCATGGGCATCGGAGTGCTGGTCTCACTTGCCGGTCATCTGATCCTGGGTCTGCTGGGCGTCATCCTGATCCTGACCGTGATCGGCATGCCCCTGGCCCTTTTGCTGTGGCTGGCCGTGGGCCTGGTCTCGATCCTGGCCGTGGCGGTGGCCGCCGCGGCGGTCGGGCAGACCCTTTGCGGCAACCTGGGCCGTCCATGCCCTCCGGCGCTGCTGGCGGTTTTCCTGGGCATGTGCGTCATCCACGCGCCCGAGTTCCTGGGGGCCTTGCTGGCAGCGGTGCTGGGGTCGAGCCTGCCCCTGGTGGTGCTGGGCTCGTTGGGGCTGCTGGTCAAGATCCTGGCCTATTTCCTCGGTCTGGGCGCCTTGCTGCGCTCCCGGTTGGGCAGCCTCACAGGGGAAAATTCCTCAGCTCTTTGAGCCAAAATCCCCAAGGGGGAACTTTCCCGGCCGGCAGGGAATTTTTCCCCGAAAATCCACTTCCGGACAAGGGCCTTTTCGGGTTCTGTAACTAATTGTAAAATAACAAAATATGGCCTGTTGAAATCCCGTTGCGGATTTTTTCGCGCGTTTCGTTGCGTAGATGACAACAGGCACGTTATGTGCGATAATATGAGTAAATATCATCCATGATCCTCATGAAGGAAGAGAAGGACCGATCATGACCGTCAAGGGAGCCCTGCAGAGCATCGTGGCCCGGAAGTCCTCATGGTTCCTCGCCCTGCTGACGATCGTCTGCGTCGGCGCCGTGGGCTTCCGGGCTGCCCAGGCGGGCGAGTCGGTGACCTTCGCCAACGGGATCACCGCCGTGTTGCATGACGCCCCGGAAATCACGGCCCGCCTCGAAACTTCCGACAAGGGGCAGCTGGTGCTGACGGATCCGGCCCTGGGCGCGGTGGAACTGGCCGACGACGCCGATGCGAGGACGCCCTTCGTGGCCGCGCAGGTCCTGGCCGCCCTGGAAGCCATGCGGGGCCTTGCCACCCGGGTCACCGTCGATGTCTTCATCCTGCCCTGCACCCCGACCGCCACCGGCAGCAGCTTCGCACGGCGCGGCGCCATCATCCTGGCCCCGGGCACCGGCCCTATATCAGCGGTCACCCAGGCCACCATCGCCACCCACGAGATGGGCCATGTGCTGACCTGGGCCTTCATGGACCGCTACCAGGACCGCTGGGACTCCTACCTGGGTTTGAGGGGCCTGGACCCGGTCGTCAACGGTCCGGCCGCCCGGCACGCCGACCGCGCCCGGGAGATCCTGGCCGAGGACATCCGGTTCCTGTTCGGCGGCCCGCTGGCCACCGCGAGCGGGTCCATCGAGAACCACGACCTGGATACCCCCAACCACGTCGCAGGCCTGCGGGAAATGCTGGCGGGGTTCTTCTCCCCGGCCAATCAGGGGCCCGTGGCCGTGCGCAGCTCGGCCTTCCCCAACCCTTGCAATCCGCTGACCACCATCGAGATGGCCCTGCCGACCGGCTACGTGTCCGCGGGCCAGGACGCCAGCCTGAGGATCTACGATGTCCGCGGACAGCTCGTGCGGACCGTCACCGGCGGTTTCCTCGCCAACGACCGGGTGTCCCTGCAATGGGACGGCACCACCGCCGGCGGCAGCGCCGCCGCCAGCGGCCGCTACCTCTACGTGATCCGGCTGGGGGGGCTGGTCGCCCGCGGTGCGGTCACCATGGTGCGCTGATCGAATTTCAGTTTTCTCCTTCCCGGTCGAAACAGGTAGGGCAGGCCGTGCCCCTGCGCCCGGCATGTTCCTGGCAGGCAGGGCCGTCCGTGATCCTCTTGCCAACTCTGTTCCTGGGGAGCCGTCATGAACAGCATCGTGAAATTAAGCTGGGCCCTGGCCTTGGTCATGGCCCTGGGTGCCTGCAGTGGTGATGATCGCCCTGACCAGGTTGATCCTCAGCCGACCGAGAAGCGGACCATCGTCACGGCAGGTCCCGAGTTCGAGGCCAATCCGGTGGTTTCCGGTGACGGGCGGTGGGTCTATTTCGAGGCCGATACCGACGGGGACATGGATCTGTACCGCGTGCCGCTGGCCGGGGGGCAGCCGCAGCGGTTGACCTTCAACGACGTGTTCGATTCCTCGCCGTCGGTGGCTCCGGACGGCTTGCATCTGGTATACGAATCCGACCAGGGTGGCCATCGCCACCTGTACATCCTGGACCCCGCCCACCCGGCAGACGCACCACGGCCCTTGACCGGCGGACCCGGGGACGACGGCAGCCCCGCCTGGTCCCCGGCTGGAGACCTGATCGTGTTCGAGAGCAACCGGGGCAAGGCCGACGGCACCGACCTCTACCTGATCGCGGCCGACGGCACGGGCATGCGCCGCTTGACCACGACTCCGGACGGTCGCTACTGCCGGACGGCCGACTGGTCACCGGATGCGTCCCAGGTTGTCTACGAATCCAATGCCACGGGGTGGAGCGCGCTCTACACGGTGGACGCCGCCGGGGGCAAGGGCGTCCAGATCACCCCCGACAACTACTATGAAGGCCACCCGGCCTGGTCCCCCCTGGGCGCCAGGATCGCCTTCGAGTCGGTCAGGGACGGCACCTCTCAGATCTTCCTGGTGGCCGCCGGGGGAGGCCCTTTGACCCAGTTGACGGTCCTGGGCGGCTACTGGCCCCAGTGGACCCCGGATGGGCACACCATCGTTTACGGCGTTTTCGACGGGGCCAACGCTGATGTGGTTTCCATGCCGGTGGACCCCCTTCCCTGACTCAATAATATCAGGCATCGCGGCATGTAAAATAAACTTGACATGATGTCAAGTTAACTGTACAGTGTGCCCATGAAACCGCGCCATGACATCACCAACGATCTGCGCCGGCTGCGCCTGCAAAAAGGTGGCCTGACCCAGCAGCAACTGGCCGACCGGGTGGGGGTGACGCGACAGACCATCCTGTCCATCGAGAAGGGCAAGTACAGCCCCACGGTGGGGCTGGCGCTCAGGCTGGCCCGGGTGCTGGGAGTCGCGGTGGAAGATCTTTTTTCCCTTGCCAAAGGAGAAGGAGATGACTGAGGAGGTTCGACGAGGGGGCATATCTCCGCTGACGATGGCCGCGGGGGTGCTGGTGGTCGCCGGATTCGCCCTGACGGGCATCAGCTGGGGTTTCCTGGTGCTGGTCGGGATCGGCGCCTTCGGGCCGGGCGTTCTCCGGGAACTGGGCTGGGTCCACGACAAGGACGAGCTGCAGCTGCTGGCGGCTCGCAGGGCCGGGTACCACGCCTACCTGGCGGGTGGGCTGGCGGCCATCCTGATGATCGCCCGGGTCCGCAGCGCCGCCCAGCCGGTGGTGCACGCCGACGAACTGGCGACCTCCCTGCTGGCGGTGATCTGGTTCACCTGGCTCGTCAGCTCCCTGCACGGCTACTGGGGCCCGTTCCTGACCGCCCGCAGGATCCTGATCATCTTCGGAGCGGTCTGGCTGCTGTTCAATATCCTGGGCAATATCAGCGCAGGTGCGGGGGCGTTGCTGATCCAGAGCCTGCTGGCGGTGCCTTTCTTCGTCCTGGCCTGGCTGACGCCCAGGTGGCCCCGTCTGACCGGGGTGCTCCTGCTGGGGGCGGCGGTCGTCTGCGGTTACTTCTTCCGGCTGTACGAGGTGTTCGGGCCGGATCCCTTCGCCCGGGGCCGGGTCGAGGTCATCGTCCTGTTCCTGGGGCCGCTGGCGGCCGGTGGTCTGATGCTGCTGGGGGTAGGGGGGCCGGCGGCGAGCGAACCGGACGACGGTGCGGGGTATGAAAAAGCGGCCCGGGAAGGCCGCTGATTCAATTTGGCATCCCCGACGGGGATCGAACCCGTGTTGCCGCCGTGAAAGGGCGGTGTCCTAACCACTAGACGACGGGGACGCCGAGTTAAGGAGGGCCAAAAGCTACATGTTGCCCCCCTGGATGTCAAATCCCGCGGGGTGGCATGGCCCCTAGCGCTTGGCTGCCTCGGCCATGAGCATGGCCGTGGTGCGGGCGCCCCGCCAGAAATTCTCCAGCAGGAACTTCTCGTTGGGCGAATGGATGTTGTCCGTGGCCAGACCGTAGCCCAGCAGCAGCACCGGTGATTTCAGGCAGTCCTGGAAGGTGCCCACGATGGGGATGCTGCCCCCTTCGCGGATGAACACCGGCTTGGCCCCGAAGCCCTCTTCCAGGGCGGCCATGCCCGCCTGCATCATGGGCGAGTTCCGGGGCACGAGCACCGGCTTGGCCCCGTGCAGGAACTCCACCGAGACCTTGACCCCCCGCGGGGCGTTGCCCAGGACGAACTCCTTGAAGGCGGTTGCCACAGCCTCGGGATCCTGGTCGGGAACCAGACGCATGCTCACTTTGGCTAGGGCCGTGGCCGGGATGATGGTCTTGGCTCCCTCTCCGCCGTAGCCGCTGACCAGTCCGTTGACGTCGCAGGTCGGGCGGGCCCACATGCGCTCGAGGGTCGTGTACCCCTTCTCGCCCCAGGGTTCGGGGGCGCCGGTTTCCTCGCACAGGATCTCGTCGGTGTAGCCCAGAGCCGCGAAGCCGTCCCTTTCTTCCTGGTCGAGGTCCAGCACGGCGTCGTAGAACCCGGGCACCCGGCAGCGCCCGTCCTCGTCCGTCAACGAGGCAACGATGGCCGCCAGGGCGTTGCCCGGGTTGCGGACCGTGCCCCCATAGCTGCCCGAATGCAGGTCCATGGCCGGGCCCGTCACCTTGATCTCCATGTAGCACAGGCCCTTGAGGCTGTAGCAGATGCCGGGGGTGGTCTCGTTGTACAGGGTGGTGTCCGAGATGACCACCGCGTCGCAGGCCAGCTTGTCCGGGTGCTCCTCGGTGTACCGGTAGATGCTGTGCCCGCCGCATTCCTCCTCGCCCTCGATGATGAACTTCACGTTCACCGGCAGTTCCTGGCCTGTCTTGACGTACGCCTCGAGGGCCTTGAAATGGGCATACAGCTGCCCCTTGTCGTCGCTGGAGCCGCGGGCATACAGGATGCCGTCCTCGATGACGGGCTCGAAGGGGGGGTGGGTCCACAGCTCAAGCGGATCCACCGGTTGCACGTCGTAGTGGCCGTAGAAGAGCAGGGTCCTGCGGTCGGGGCGCAGTTCGCTTTCCGCGTACACCAGCGGGTGGCCGCCCAGGTCGATGGTTTCCACCTTGAGCCCCAGGCCTGCCAGTTCTTCAGCGACGAAGGCGCCCGCACGCCTGACATCCTCATCGTGCTCGCTCAAGGAACTGACGCTGGGGATGCGCAGGAAATCGCACAGCTGTTCCACGTGCTCCTGGCGGTTATCATCCAGATATTCTAGGACTTTTTTGCTGGCCATGGCGGTCTCCTTCTGGTAGCTTTTTCCAGGTTGCAGGCTCTGGAAGTCATCTTTTCAGCATGGTTCCTGCAGAAACTACTCTTGACAGCATCGCGTGTCGAGGCGATTGTGACGCGGCTTCGTGGACTCGGGGTTGAAACCGGGCATGCGACCGCGAATTTTGACTTTCCCGTGGCCGACCCGAGCCCGTGCGGCGTCCAGGGTGTGGTTAGGGAAGGAGTCTTTACCTTCACCCTAGGGAGGATCCCCATGGCCGACATGATCATCAGCAAGAGCAAGACCAAAGAATCCGTCAAGAACTGCAACGTTTCCGGCGAGTTCTACGAAGCTCTGGACGCCAAGGTCAAGGAGCTGATCAAGGCTGCCGAGAAGCGGGCGCTGGACAATGGTCGCAAGACCGTGCGTCCCTACGATCTGTAGGATTTTCGCCGGGCCAACGTGGTCCGGCACGACCGTGCAACGGGTCTTTCCGGTGGGAAAGGCCCGTTTTCTTTTTGTGCGCCCGCCACCCGTCGCCGCCGGTTTACTTTGCCCCTTCAGGCCGTCGCCGCCGTTTGGCGCCTCCTTTGGCCGGGAACCGGCTGCAGGCCCTCTCGGCTGGCCTTGAGGGCTGGATCCTTTCTTGCCTGCCTTGCCACCGGAGGTGCCATGGCGACAAGAATCAGGACGGGGGTGCTCCAGGGCATCGAGGGGCTGGCGGTGACCGCGGAAATCGATCTGAGCCGGGGTTTGCCCGGGTTCCATCTGGTGGGGCTGCCGAATACCGAGGTGCGTGAGAGCCGTGACCGGGTTCTGGCCGCGTTGCGCAATTGCGGCGTCAAGATCCCTCCCGGCAAGATCACGGTGAACCTGGCCCCGGCCGGCATCCGCAAGGAGGGGGCGTCCTGCGACCTGGCCATCGCCGTGGGGGTGGTCGCCGCGGCGGGAGCATTCAAGGGCGCCTCGAGTCCTCAGGCCGCGGCCGGGCGCCTGCGGGCCCTGTTCCTGGGAGAACTCTCCCTGTTCGGGGATCTGTGTCCTGTGCGGGGGCTGTTGCCCATATTGCTTTCCCTGGCCGGCCCGGGTGACGTGGCCGTGGTGCCCTGGATTCAGGCTCAGGAAGCGGCGCTGGTGCCGGGCTTGAACGTGGTCGCGGTGGAAAATCTGGCCCAGGCCCTGGACTGGCTCGACAAGGGCCTGGCTCCTGCCGCCCCGGCTGCTGAGCCTGTTGCGGCACCTCCTGCCGGCGACCGGAGGCGGAAATTCGCCCGGGCAGTGGGCATGCTGGCGGCCCTGGAGGGGCAGCCTCTGGTGCGCAAGGCCGCGGTGATCGCCGCGGCGGGCCGTCACAACCTGCTGATGGTGGGCCCACCCGGAACCGGCAAGACGCGCCTGGCGCGGCTTCTGGGCAACCTGCAGCCGGACCTGGATCCCCCCAGGGCCCTGGAGGTCACCCGCATCTACAGCGCCGCGGGGCTGTCCAGGCCGGCAGGCCTGATGACCAGGCCTCCGTTGCGGGCGCCCCACCACACCACCACGCGGGCCGGCCTGTCTGGCGGCGGGCCGCAGCTCGGTCCGGGCGAGGTGACCCTGGCCCATGGCGGCATCCTGTTCCTGGATGAATTGACGGAATTCTCACCCGGCGTGCTGGAGATCCTCCGCGAGCCCCTGGAGGAGGGGCGTCTGACCATGGTGCGGGGCAATGGAAGCCGCGCCTACCCCGCCGACTTCCAGCTGATCGCCGCCATGAATCCGTGCAAGTGCGGTTACCTGGGCAGCGGCATCCGGCCCTGCCGTTGCACGCCCGGGGATCGCGCCCGGCACCGCAACCGGATTTCCGGTCCCCTGCTGGACCGATTCGACCTGTTCGTGGAGGTGGGGCCTTGGCAGGGGGATTTCCTGAGCCGGAGGCCGGAGGATGCCCGGGACACCGAAGATGCCTCTGGGGAAGGAACCCCACGTCAGGGACCATCATGGCGTCGGCGACTCCGCCCGGCGCATCTCTCCGAAGCCCGCGAGCGGTTGCGCCACCGGCAGCCGCCCCTGTCGCCGGAAGCTGCGGCCTTGCTGGATCGGATGAGGGTTCCTCTGGGCATTTCCTTGCGGGGTATCGTCCGCTGCCGAGGTGTGGCGGCCACGCTGGCCGGTCTGGACGGCACGCCCGAGGTCACGCCCGGGCAGGTCAGGGAGGCGCTCGAATTCAGGCGCGGAATCCTGGAACAGCAGGAGTAGGCGCACGCACGCCCGTCGGATCAGAAATTGCCCTGGAAGCCGATGGACAGGTTCAGGACATTCATGTCGATGGCGTCGAAGCTGGTGATGGGGATCTCGTCGAAGCTGCCGTCGGGGTGGACGGGGAACTCCTCGAGGGGGACCAGCAGGGTGCCTTCATCGAGGGAGCGGAAGTTCTCGACGGGGTCCCACTCCAGGGTGTTGTGGTGGAGCAGGGCCTCGATGCGGATGCTGATGGTGCGGTCGGCCAGCAGCATGATGCCCCCGCCGAAGTTCAGATCGGTGGATCCGGTCGCCCCGTCGTTGTAATTGCTGTTCATGTCGTACCAGATGCGCCCGAAACCGGCGGTCAGGTAGGGGTGCAGCCTTCCGCGCCCATCCCCGTGGATGTCGAAGGGGTACAGCATGGCGTTGGCGCCGAGCTGGACGGTCAGCAGGGACCTGGCTTCGGCGTCGAATTCGCCCAGGGCAGGCTCTTCGAAATCGACCGCCGCCCCGGCCTCGTTCTTGCGGCGGTGCCGGTTGGTGATGCTCGACGAATAGTCGGCGAAAGAGAGGCCCCCGATGCCTTCGACCACGAACCAGCGCCGCAGACCATATCCTAACCTCAGTACGGGGTTGAAGGCGTTGGCGCCCTTGATCTCGACATCGCCCCAATAAGTGGAGTCATCATTGTACTTGTAGATGACCTGTTCCTGCTTCAGGATCGTCTTGTTCAGATTGAGCATGCCCAGGGACAGGCTGATTTCCATCTGGCCGGCTTCCAGCTTGGGGTCCCACTTGCTGGCCTCCGACGCTTCCTGTTCCTTGGTGTTCTTGGCGACCTGATCATCACGTAGGAGCTTGAATACCCGGGCGTTACCGGCCTCCTGGGCCTGGACGGGGAATCCGCCGAGGAAGCATAGTCCTGCGACCAGAAGGATCAGGGATTTGTGGGACATGAACGCGACTCCTGTCCGGGGCAACCCGGTTTTTGCGGGGATGCGGACCAACGGCAACAATAATGATAATCTAAGGTGGCAGGTTCCAGGATTCAACCCTTAACCCGCATTATTCGTGAAAGAGCTACTGCGGATGGTTAACAGCACACCAGGAAAGGCGTTCTCAGATTTGCTCTGTCAACGTACCGCACCGGGTACGCCTCCCTCGCAAATCCTTGCGAGCTCCTTTCCTGGTGCGCTGTTTCCTCATCCTCGCTACGCTCTTTCATGAACAATGTGGGTTAACCCGAATTATTCATCAAGGAGCCGTTGCGGATGCCTCCCCCGCAGACCTTGCGCCGGATGATTTGGCGCGGGGGTCGGCCAATCCGTATATAGTTTGTTAACCCGGATTATTTATGAAGGGGTGTAGCGAGGATATGCCACAGGAGGGTCCGGTGCACTTTACCACCGCAGGAGGATACGGCCGGAAGCAAGGCGGGCCTGTGGCCCGCGTTCCGGGGACCTTTGCGGTCATGGTCCTGGTGGGGGTGCTGCTGGCAGGCGGCGCCTTGGTCGCCGGTGCCGCCACCGTGGGGTTTCCCGGCCCCCTGGTCGTCGACCTGGATACCACGACCGTGAGCCTGTCGAACGTGGCGGGGTTTCCCGGCGCGGACCGGCTTGTGGTCGCCGGTACCTCCGACGGCTTCCTGGACCTGACGCAGTTCCGGCCCGAGGTGGGCAAGGTGGGGGTCCTGACCCGGTACTTCCTGGACGGCGTGCCGGTGGACATGATTCCGGATCCCGCTCCCGATGGCGACTCGGGCCTGGTGGTCGCATTGGCCGATCCGGACCGGCTGATGTTCCTGTCGGTGGGGATGACCGCACCTTATTTCCAGGAAATTCAGACCGTGGATCTGGCGGAGGATCCGGGCCGTATCAGCCCCTTGGCCCTGACCGCAGGCCGGGACCCGGGCCTGGCGGTCAGCCTGCCGGGGATGGATCGGGTCCTGATCCTGGGCAAGCAGGGTCCGTCGTGGTCCGTGCTGCAGGATCTGCCGGTGGGGGACCACCCTCAGGCCGTCGCGGCCGGGGATGCCGATGGCGACGGCCTGGATGAGGTGTACGTGTCCCAGACCGGGTACCTGTCCGAGGATGTGGGGATCCTGAGCCAGGACAGCCTGGGGTTCTTCAGCCAGGCCGGGACCCTGGAGCCGGGCATGGTTCCCGGCCCGGTTTCGGTGTTCGATATCGAGGGTGCGGGTACGCCCCAGGTGGTGCTGGGGGCCGGCCGGTCGCCCTCGGTGCTGGTGTATGGTTACCAGGGGGCGGCGCTGGTGGAAAGGGACCGCATCGCCTTGACCCTGCCCGCGTCCAGCCTGCGGCTGGCCGAAATGCCTGGAGGGTCGGTGGGGATGGCGGTGGCCAACACGGACCGGGGCCTGGTCAATTTCCTGGAGTACGCAGAGGGCGCCTGGTCCCTGACCGGCGCCTACTACCCCGGTTGCCGTCCGCTGGCCTGCCTGCCCCATGATCTGAGCGGCGATGGGCGGATCGACCTGATCTGCCCGGGGGATGCGCCCGGCTACACCGTCATGTTCGGGACCGGCAGCTCGGGTTTCTGGGGCTTTCCGGCCCTGGTCATGGCCCAGGAACCACGTGTGGCCGCGGTGGCCGACATCGATGGCGGCGGGTTCCTGAGCGCCGTGGTCGCCGACCGCGTGACCCCGGTCCTGAACGTGTTCCACCACCTGTCCGCCGGGATCGGCGCGGCGCAGGTCTGGCGGGATACCCTGGCGTTCCTGCCGGGGCTCATCGTCCCCCTGGCGGATGAGACGGCCGCGGGCCAGATGGTCGTGGTGGCCGATCACCAGGGAGGTCGGATCGTGGCCCTGGATCTCGCTCTCCCCGGGCAGGCCAGGCTGCTGGGCGAGGCGCCGGTGGCCGGAGATCCGGTGGATCTGAAGGCCGGTGACTTCGATGGCGACGGCCATGATGACCTTGTCTACGCCCTGCCGGCGGCCTACCGCGTGGATGTGCTGTTCGGGGACGGGGCCGGAGGTTTTCCTGCCCATTCCTCTATCCTCACGGCCTTCGCCCCGGAGGGGGTGGACTACCTGGACGCCGACGGGGACGGGTACCGGGAAATCCTCGTGAGTGACGGGTTCTCCCTGCAGCTCTGGCACAACAGCGGCGGGCGGGAGTTCGACTCGCCCGTGCGGGTCGATGCCCAGGGTGGTTCCCTATTGTTTGCCGCCGGCGACGTGGACGGGGATCTGGACCGGGACCTGGTGGTGTACAGCCTGCAGGAGCAGAACCTGTCCATGCTGGAAAACGACGGCCAGGGGAACCTGGTGCCGCGGATCGTGGACGAGGGACTGGACCAGCCCGCCACGGAGCTGATCCTGAACGACGTCACATCCGACGGACGCGCGGACATCCTGCTGAATCAGCCTGCATCCGCGGCGGTGGGCGTGGTCCTGGTCGGGCAGCAATGGGACTACACGGCGGCTCTGTCCTTCCCCACCGGCAGCGACGTGTCCCTGATCCGGTGGGGGGACTTCAACCAGGACGGGGCGGGGGACCTCCTGGCCCTGGACAAGGGGCTGCAGCTGGGGCTGATCATGTTGAACGGCAGCTTCAGCCTGGTGGGGGTGGAGCCGCAGGCGCTGGCCATCACCTGCACCGGCCGCGGCCCGCGCATCACCGTGAGCCCTGATCGACCGGGTCCGTGGCTGCTGGAACAGGAACGGGGCGGCCGCTGGCAGGCCCTGGCCGGTCCCGGCTGGACGGCATCCGGGACCATCACCCTGGACGGGGGAGTCTGGCTGCTGGATCCGGGGCCCGGTTTTTCCGGTATGGGCGCTTCCGGTGCCCCGGCGCGGTTGCGGCTGACGGTGGGTTCGCCGCCGCAGACCGAGTCCCTGGTCCGGCAGTGGAACGACCCCTGCGCCAAGGAGGAGCCTCCGTCGCCGGTGGTCCGCATGTCGTGGGACACGAGGCCCTGGCCCAACCCCTTCAACCCCATCCTGTCTTGCCGGGTGAACCTGACCCGGGCTTCCCGGCTGGCCGCAGGGGTGTACGACGTGCGCGGCCGCCTGATCCACAGCCTTTTCCGCGGCACGGCGCAAGCCGGAGGCCTGACCCTGATGTGGGACGGCAGCGGCCCGGACGGGCCGGCCGCCTCGGGGGTCTACTTCCTGCATCTGGACACGGGGTCTGACCAGCTGGCGGCCAAGGTCATCCTGGCCCGCTGAATTTCCCGGGGCCCGGGTTCAGCCTATGCGCCTGACTTCCTCTTCGAGCAGGATGCCGAATTTCCCCCGGACCGCCGATCGCATGCGATCGGCCAGCCTGGATATCTGGGCGCAGGTGGCCCGGCCGGCGTTGATGATGATGTTGGCGTGGCGCTCGAAGACGCGGGCATCGCCCTCGGCCATGTCCTTGGCGCCGGCCTCTTCGAGCAGCCGGCCGGCGGGGCGGCGTCTCTGGCCCGGGGCGGCAGGCGGCAGGTTGCGGAACCAGCTACCGGCGCAGGGAAGGTCCACCGGATGCTTGGCGCGGCGGTCGGCCAGGTGTTGCCGGCGTGTCTGTGCCGCCCGGCCGGTGTCCCCGGCCGTCAGGGCGAAGGTGACCTCGAGCAGAACAGCCCCGGTCTCGCGCAATCTGGTGATCCGGTAGTCGAAGCCGAAATCCGCGGGGGTGACGGTTTCGAGCTTCCCGTCGGGGGTCAACAGCAGCGCCCGCTGGACGAATTCCCCGATCTCATGGCCGTAACAACCGGCGTTGCCCATGACGGCCCCCCCGAGGGTGCCGGGGATGCCGGAAGCGAACTCCAGCCCCACCAGCCCCGCCTCCAGCGTCCCGGTGATCAGCTTGTCGAAGGGCAGGCCCGCCCCGGCCGTCACCAGATTGTTCCTGACCGTCAAGCCCGCGGTCTGCACGAGCATCACCAGGCCTGGAAACCCCCCGTCGGAGGCCAGGACGTTGCTGCCGGCGCCCAGGATGGTCACCGGGATCCGGTTGTTTCGGGCCCAGGTCTGGAACCGCAGGGCGATGTCCGGTGTAGTGAGACGGCAGACCAGGGCCGCCGGGCCCCCGACTGTGAGGGTTGTCAGCTGCCGCAGGGGCACGTCCCGCCTGGCCAGGGGTGCCAGATCGGGCGGGAGTTCAGGCAGCAAGGGCTGTGGTTTCTGGTCGCTGGTCATGTCGTGTGGCCCTCTTTCCAAGGTTGCCGACACAATGGCGCAAGGTGTGCCGTCAGTCAACCGGGCGGCTTGGGCGTTTGGCAACCGCGGCCCCGTGGGGTACCTTGGTCGGTGGTAGTGACTTCAAGGGACGGGCCGCCACCGCGGCCTGCAGGCAGAAAGTGATTCAGGTGCAGGATCAGCGGGTTTTTCAGGGTGCCCTTGCCGTCTCCCTGTTGCTGCATGTCGTGCTGGCTGCCGCAACCTGGAGGATGCCCCTGTTTCCCCACGTGGATGCCGCCGACATCGCCAGGGACAAGGATGTCGTGGAAATGATCCTGCTGCCCCCGGAGACCCCGGCGGACGCCGTGACGGAGAAGAACTTGCCCAAAGCCTATACCGAAGTTCCCGACCGGCAAGCCAGCCAGACCCCGCCGGACAAGGCGGATTATCTGGCCCTGCATCATTCCCTGGCCGCGGACAACGTCCTGGGGGGGGATTCCGACCAGCCGTCCGCCCAGAAGGAATGGATCACCGACCAGGTTCAGATCAGGAAGGAGGACCTGGCGGGCGCTCCCGGGGTCAAGGTGGTTCAGCCGGCCACGCCGCCTCCTGCCACGCCGCAAGGTGTGGAAGAATCCCGGAAAGAAAAGACCCGGGAAACCGAACCGGCGGGCGCCTTGGCGAGCGACAAGACCGATGGCAAGGGGCGCTGGGCCTTGGCCGAACCCAGTCCAGGTGTGCGGAAGTCCCCGACGAAGTCCGCCACGGAACCGGCCCGGGGCCGTCCCGATTCCACCGGTTCCCGGCTGGATCCCTGGTGGCAGAGCCAGAGCCCGTCCATCCTCAAGTCCGGCCGGCAGGGTTCGGACGGGGACCGGGGGTTCGACTTCGACCAGGCGGCCCGGGGCAAGGTCGCCTCGGGCGTGGCCATCGACGGTGATTTCAGCCTGAATACCTACGAATGGGACTACGCCCCGTGGATGCACCGTTTCACCAACGAACTGTACCGGCACTGGGTGCCGCCTTACGCCTACCGGCTGGGCATCCTGCAGGGGCACACGACCATCAAGCTGGTGATCCGCCGGGACGGAACCGTCGCGTCCATGGATGTGCTGGAGTCCGAGGGGCACGAATCCCTGCACGAGGCATCGGTGGCCGCTTTGAAGGCCTTCGCGCCCTACGCGCCGTTGCCGCCGCATTTTCCCGAAGAGAATCTTGTGATCACCCTGGGACTCTACTATCCTGCCCTTCAACGTTGAAACATGCCGGGCGGCCCGCGGCGCCCGGAGCGGAGGCTTGAACACCCATGTGGGAAATGATACTTGCAGGGCGCTACATGATGGTGCCCATCGCCCTGGCTTCGCTGATCGGAATGGCCGTGTTGCTGGAACGGGCCTATGTGCTGCGCAACAGCAGGATCATCGTGCCCGAGATCGTCGAGGCGGTCGAGACCCTAGGGGTCGGCCATGACCTCAAGGTGGCCTACGCCATCTGCCAGCGCCGGCCCGGGCCTTTCGCCAACATCGTCACCACGGGCCTGGATCACGCCGGCAGCGACTGGACCATCATCCGGGACGTGATCCAGGAGGCGGGCCGCCAGGAAGGGATCCGGCTGACCAGGCGCCTGGGCATCCTGGAGACCGTGGCCGCCGTTGCCCCGCTGCTGGGCTTGCTGGGGACGGTGCTGGGCATGATCCGGGTCTTCGCCACGATCTCCGCGGCCGGCCTGGGCAATCCCGAGACCATGTCCAGCGGGATCAGCGAGGCCATGGTGACCACGGCGGCGGGCCTCTTCGTGGGCATCCCCAGCCTCGTGGCCTACAACTGGTTGAGCGGCAAGGCTGAAAGTATCATCTTCCAGCTGGAATTCTATGCGGCCAAGATGCTCGACACCCTGCGCAAGCGTCAGGAAGAGCAGGCCGGGGCCGCGGCGACCGGGGCGGCCGAGTCATGAATTTCCTGCCCCAGCGCAAGGGCCGCGGGCTGATCATCAACATCACGTCCCTGATCGACGTGATGTTCCTGCTGCTGATCTTCTTCATGGTCTCTTCGACCTTCAAGAATCAGCCGGCGATCAACCTGGTGCTGCCGAGGGCGGCCACGGCCACCGAGACGCCGACGACTCCCGCGGTGCTGTACCTGACCAGCAGCGGGGACATCTACCTCAACGAGGAGCATGTGTCAGCGGAGGAACTGCCGGGGTTGCTGCGAAAGCTCCAGGCCGACACGGGGGAGGATTCCATCGTGTTGCGGGCCGACCAGAAGGCCGAGCACGGCGACGTGGTGGCCCTGATAGATATCGTGAAAAAAAGCGGCTTCAGCCGGGTCAGCATCTCCGCCAGACCGGCTGCGCCTTGATCCGAAAGGTGAACACTTGATGGGACGAATCCCGGACCGAACCACAAGACCGACGGCGCGGCTGATCCTGGCCGCCGTTGGTCTGCTGTGGTTGGCGACCGTCGCCGGCTGCACCAGCGACGACCCCAGCGCCGTGGGCTCCAGCCTGGGTGACCTGGGCTTCGACTTGGTGCTCCAGCCCTTGAACGCGGACCAGGACGCGGGCTTTGCGGCCTTGTCCATCGAGGACCCGGATATCCCAGTGAACAGGCAGGAGGTCCTGTACCTCGGGGAACAGGGGGGCACCTCCTCGTCCATCCTGGTCAATTTCGACTTCACCGATATCTTCAGCGAGGATTTTCCCGAAAGTCTGTTCACCGATCAGAACATCAAGTCGGTCAGGCTGAGCCTGACCAAGCTGAAGTTCTACGGCACCGCGGTGGTGGATTCGTCCGATACCACAGGCAACGTCACCTCGGGCGTGACGAACATTTATTACAGCGTCCGGATGCTGGACGCGCCCTTCGACACCACGGCGTTTCCGGGGCCGGTGCCCCCGGACCAGGGGGTCGAGCTGGTCAAGGGGCCTGTGGACGTGGTATACGGCAACGAACCATTGATCCCCCTGTACAAGGAGGATTTCCTGGCCTGGCTCGCCGAGGGAGGAACCAGGGGCTTTATCATCAGCGCAGCCGCCGGCAGCGACCCGGGCCTGGTGGGCTTCGCCTCGCGTGAGCTGGACAGCTACAACGAACTGGCCGACGTGGCGGTGGGCACAGTGGTGGCGCCCAATTTCGTGGTGGATTTCGACAGCGAAGATGTCAACTTCCTGATGCCGCCGGTCGCGGACACGAGCACCTTCGACGCCATCGGGCCCGTGCCCGAAAATCCGGACGACCGGTTCGTCCTGCGCACGGGGCTGCGTTCGTATCCGGTGCTGCGGTTCGATTTCAGCGGGCTGCCGGCCCATGCCTTCATCAACCGCGCGGTGCTGGCGGTGACCAACGACACGACGGCCAGCTTCGGCAACTTCCATTCCCTGGTCATCAGCGAGCTGCCGGTCGACCTGTACACGACCCCCGCCGATACCCTGACTCTGGCCGAGCTGGGCGATGCGGCCTACGTGGTCACCGGCCAGACGAGCCTCGACCCCACCTTCAACCGGGATATCCGTTTCGATGTCACCCAGGCGGTCCAGCGCATGGTCAACCAGGTGTACGAGGGTGAGCGGGCCCTGGTGATGACCGCGGGGGAGGATTTCGCTCCCCTGTACGACCAGGGGTCCCTCGACCCGGAATTCTACTTCTCGCAGTTCGATTTCCTGGGCTTTGCAGCCCCTGACTCCCTGCGGCCCCACCTGGAGATCACCTACTCGCTTTCGGACAGTCTGGTCACCGGCGGCAACGGGGGGGGGCAATGATGAAACGGTCCGTAGCGATCCTGTTGCTGCTTGCAACCAGCCTGGCCGTTCCTGCGGGCGCCCAGACCCCGCTGGCCCTGGAAAACATCGGCCAACGGCTGGACAACGAGGACGCCCGGATGATCGGGCGCGGGGGTTGGGGTATGGCCGTGGACGACTCCACCCATCCCGGTTTCAAGAACCTTGCGTCCCTGTATGCGGTCCGCAAGGTGGCTCTGAACTTCTCCGCCTACGGGGACCATGCGGTGTCCAGGGATGACCACGGCGAGCGCACCACCGAGCGGGTGTTCACCCCCGATTTCCGCGTGGCCCTGCCTGTGATCAAGGGGCGCCTGGCGGTTACCGCCGGCTACGTCGTGGACCGTTCGACCCAGTTCGACACCAGCGTGGATTCCACCTGGCAGGTCTGGGACGACGAGGTCAAGGGGCAGGTCCAGTTCCTGCGCGACGGCAGCACCTTCCGCGTGCCCCTGGGGGCGGCGTTCTCGCCGTGGCGTGGCGTCAGCCTTTCGGCGGCCCTCAACCTGCAACGAGGCACCCTGCGTGAGAGCAGGTACGATGTTCTGCGGGATCCGGCCAGCCTGATCGGGTTCCCCCTCTACCAGACCAACCTGCTGATCCAGGAGGATGCGTATACCGGCACCAGCGCGACTTTCGGCGCCCTGCTGGCCCCTGTGCGGGCGGTCCGCTGGGGCCTGGCCTACACGCCGGCCTACGACCTGGACGTGGACCGCAAGCTGGAGGTGGGGGGCGTCGCCCTGCGTCGGAACGAGGCTTTCACCCTGTCCATGCCCGCGGAGATCCGCGCCGGCATGGTCGTGGCCCTGCGGGGCCGCTGGCGGCTGGGCGGAGACTACCAGTACCAGGACTTCAAGGACTTCAGCGGCAACGAGGCCTGGGCCGCCGACATGGAGACCGAACACACCCTCTCGCTGGGCCTGGAGCGCCGGCGCGCCTATGAGCGCCACGGGGGGATGAACAACCTGCCGTTGAGGCTGGGGGTGAGGATGCGGACCTGGGCCTACCGGGTGGGCGGGGCTCCCGTGGATGAGACGACCTTCAGCGCCGGTACCGGCTTCCCCTTCCATGGCGACCTGGGCCAGCTGGATGTGGCGTTTTCCTACAGCCAGGTCGGCGACCTGGAGAAAAACGGCATGCGGAGCCACGTCCTGCGTTTTTCCATTTCGGTGACGGGCTTGGAACGATGGTGGTAGATTCGGGCACTGGATTGTCGGAGCCAAGAACCACAAGGGAGAGATGAGCATGGGAAAAAGGATCTTCGTGGCCGGCCTGCTGGTCGCGGCCGTATGCGCGGTGTCGCTGTCCGGTTGCAAGCAGAACATGCCGGTTTCACAGCTGGAGAAATTCATCGCCGGCACGGATGATTTGCAGGGACAGGCCCTGGACGACACCCTGCGGACCTATCTGGGGCGCGGGGCGCCCTATGCGGTCTATGCCAATTACCTGCTGGGCAACAATTTCTATGCCGCGGCCACGGACAGCGCCCAGGCCTCCGGCTGGGACAGCCCGGCCGCCGACGCCCTGCTCGACAGCGCCGCGTTCTATCTGGAGCGGTCCGTCGCCCTCGATTCGACGTTCGTCGAGGGCCTGGTGAACCTGGGCTCGCTGTGGGATGACCGCAGCGGGCAGATGACCAGCCGCCAGGAGCAGGACCAGAGGATGGCCAGGGCCGAGGCCTATTACGACCAGGCCATCGAGGTGGACCCCTTCAACGAGAAGGCCCACTGCAACCTGGGCGCATTGTTCCTGCGGCAGCGCAAGACGCAGGAGGCCCTGGAGGAATTCCAGGGTGTCCTTGATCACGACCCCCACAGCGCTCTGGCCCATTACAACCTGGCCATCATGTTCGCCGAGGCCAAGATCTATCGCGAGGCGAAGCGGGAGTGGGAGCTGGCCGCCAAGTACGACCCCGACGGGGATATCGGCGATCGGTCCCGGGCCAACATCAAGATCGTCCATGACCTGATGAACGCGCCGGTGCCGGACAACCTCAAGCAATGACCTTCCCCCTGGAGATCCCCGCGCCCGTCAGGCGTCTGCTGCCGCCGGGCACGGGGGTCGTGCTGGGCATCAGCGGGGGCGTGGACAGCGCGGTGACCCTGGCCCTGCTGACGGAGCTGGGCTGCGATGTCCAGTGCGTGACCTTCAAGAACATCTGCTTCGCCGCGGCCGAACAGGATGCCCCCGCCACCGCCTGCTGCTCCCTGGACGCCATCACCGAGGCCAGGCGGCAGGCGGCGCGTTTCGGCGCCTCCCACTGGGTCGCCAACATCGAGGACCCCTTCAGGGCGCAGGTCATCCAGCCCTTCATCGACGAGTACGCGGCGGGGCGCACTCCGAACCCGTGCCTGGTCTGCAACAGCCGGTTGCGTTTTCCCGAGCTCGTGCGCCTGGCCGACCGCCAGGGCTGCGCCTTCGCGGCCACGGGGCACTATGCCCGGCTGTCGCCTGCAGACGGAGTGGGTGGCGGCTGCCGGTTGCTCAAGGGTGTCGATGCCGCCAAGGATCAATCCTATTTCCTGCACAGGGTGGACCGGAACCTGTGGCCGCGGGTGGTTTTTCCCCTGGGCTGGTACACCAAGCACCAGGTACGGGCTGCGGCGGCCGCGCTGGGCCTGAGCGTCGCCGGCAAACCCGACAGCCAGGAGATCTGTTTCGTGCCCGACGACGACCGCACAGTACTGTTCGGTGATCTGGCGGCGGCCGGTGATCCGGCGACCCTCCCCGGCGAGATCACTGATACCGCCGGCAGGGTTCTGGGGCGCCACCGCGGGCTCATCCACTACACGGTGGGGCAGCGCAGGGGGCTGGGGATCGCCGCGGAACGGCCGCTCTATGTCCTGGCCCTCGATCCCGAGCGGAGGCGTCTGACGGTGGGGTACCGGGAGGAGCTCGCCCGGACCATCGTCAAGGGAGACTCGTTCGTCGGCGCGGTGGCGGGGCTTCCCGCCGGCTGGCGCAGGGGCGAACCCTTGCTGGAGTGGGAAACCCCGGAGCCCACCCTGCGTATCCGCCATCGGCACCAGGGGGCGCCGGTCTCCGGTTGGGAGCGTATGGGGGATCATCTGACCGTATCGCTGGCCGAACCCGTCAGCGGGGCGGCTCCCGGACAGGGCATGGTGCTGTACGCAGGTGACGTGGTTCTGGGCGGAGCACGCATCCTCGAGGCTCCCGCATGAAGGCGGTTTGGTCATGAAGAAAAAATGGTTGTGGGCGGTCCCGGCGGTCCTCGTGCTCCTGGTGCTGCTGGGGCCGGTCCTGGTTCCAGGAGAGAGGGTTGCCGGATACCTGGCCGAGCGCATCCACGCAACCACCGGCGCGGATGTCGTTCTGGGCTCGGTGAAGGTCCGCATCTGGCCCGGGATGCGGGTCACCCTGGGCAAGGGCAGCCTGCAGGGCGACCTGGGCGAAACGGGCCTGGAGTCGGTCGCCTGGCGAGAGCTCGCCGTGGGCCTGGACCTCGGATCCCTGCTAAGGGGCAAACCGGTGATCTCGGCCGCGGACGTCCAGGGCCTGTCCCTGTCCGGCACCCGGGATCGGCACCGCTTCGCCCTGCAGGAGGGGAGGATCCACGCCGAGGGCCTGGAACTCGTCCTGGACAACCGCAACGGGCAGTGGTTGCCCCCGGACAGGGGAATCCCCCTGGATTTCACCGCGGGGGCCCTCACGCTGCAGAACATGGAGTTCAAGGACCTTGCCGGGCAAGGGGTGGTCCGAAACGACAGCTTGCGCCTTGATCCGGTTCAAGGCCATCTGGGGTCGGGAACCGTGGAGGCGGCCATGACCGTGGCCCTGGACCGGGGGCAGGCCAGGTATGTCAGGTTCGCCACGTCCGTGCGGGCCGTTCCGGCAGCGGTCTTGCTCGCGGATCTCGCTCCGGACCTGGGCGCCAGGTGGGAGGGCGATCTCGACGGAGCCGCGACGGGAGGCTATCGGCTCGAGGAGGGCCGGCTGGTGCGCGAGTCCCTGGATGCCGAAGGCCATCTGGAGGGGGCCGCGGGGGTCATCCACGCCAGGAAATGGCTGGATGGGGTGGCGGCCTACCTTGGTTCCCGGCAGGACCTGATGGATATCCGCTACGATCATCTGGAGCAGCCTTTTGCCGTTCATGACGGCCGCTACCAGGTGGATCTGAAGCTGGCCGGCCCCCAGACGGACTGGTCGGTGTCTGGCGCGGTGGGGCTGGACGGGGAGCTGGACCTGGCGGTGCTGGTGATGTTGCCGCCCGGGTTCACCCCCGATCTGGGCGGATATGCCCTGCTGGCGGAGGCCTTGCGCGGCAAGGACGGCCGGCTGACCCTGGCCCTGGATGTAACCGGCCGGGCAGCCCGGCCGAGGGTGTCTTTGAACCTGGGTGAATCCATGCGGGGGGCAGGTGATGATGCCGGCTCGGCCCTCGGTAAAGGATTGGGTGGTTTGCTTGACAAACTGAAGGTCAGATAGTACCGTGCGTTTCCGCCATGGCAGGAGACCGGGCCGCTGGCCCGCGGTCATGGCCGGGAACGAAGCCGGCACGGTACCAAGGAACCCTCGCCGTGGCGCGGGTCCGGGAATACTGGCCCACGGCCGGATGCTGTAGGCAGGCCGACAGCCGGAGGGCTAGTCCTAATTGGTAAGGCAGCGGTCTTGAAAACCGCCGGGTGAAAACCCTTGGGGGTTCGAGTCCCCCGCCCTCCGCCAGTTTTCGGGTGATTCGTGGAGAGGTGGCCGAGTGGCTGAAGGCGCACGCCTGCTAAGCGTGTGTGGGGAAACTCACCGAGGGTTCGAATCCCTCCCTCTCCGCCAGTTTCTGCGGTTTTTCGAACCGCGTAGTCGTCGAAAAAGGTGCGCCCATAGCTCAACTGGATAGAGCGTCTGGCTACGGACCAGGAGGTTGGGGGTTCGAATCCTCCTGGGCGTACCAAATCGAAACGGAAAAGGCTCCGCCATACAGGCGGGGCCTTTCCGCTTTCGGGGGGTGTGGGTGTGGCTGCGGTCGGATCCCGCTCGGATCAGGTCACGGTCAGGATCCTGCTGACAGCCTGCAAGAGTTGCTCACGGGAAAAGGGCTTGGCGAGCAGGGGTTTGGCCGGCCCCTGGCCGGATGGTCCGGCGGAGGTCTGGGGGTCGTAGCCGCTCATGAACAAGACTCCGGCCCGGGGGATCAGTTCGGCCATCTCGGCATGGACCTGGCGCCCGTCCCGCCCGGGAAGGACGATGTCCATCAGGACGGCCTCGATCCGGGCGGCGTGGGCTGCGGCCAGGGCCAGGGCCTGTTCCCCGTCCGCGGCGGTCAACACCTGGTAGCCGGCCTGGGTCAGGATCCGGGCGGCCATTTCCCTCACCAGATCCTCGTCCTCGACCACCAGCACCGTCTGGCCCGCCCCGCGGGGCGACCGGGTGCTAGCCGTGGCCGCCATGGCGGGGGTCTGGTCGGTGGGCGGCAGGTGGATCGCCAGGGTCGTGCCCCGGCCCACCTCGCTGTCCAGATGGATGAATCCGCCATGCTGCTTGACGATGCCGTAGACCGTGGCCAGGCCCAGGCCGGTCCCCTTGCCGGCCGGGCGCGTGGTGAAGAACGGTTCGAAGATCTGATCCTGGATCTCGAGCGGTATGCCGGATCCGAAATCCTGCACCGCGAGTTCGATCCAGCGTCCGGGCCGGGCCCAGGCGGGGCAATCCTTGCCCGCGGCGAAGGTGGCCTCCCGGAGCGAAACTATCATGCGTCCGGATCCTGACATGGCCTCCCGGGCGTTCAGGCACAGGTTCATCAGGATCTGCTCGATTTGCCCCGGGTCGGCCAAGACCAGGGCGGGTTCCGGGCCCGTCCGGATGACCAGGTCGATGCCCTCGCCCACCATGCTCTTGAGCATGGGCCGGATGCCGGCGATGATGTCGTTCAGGTCCAATGCCTCGGACCTGACGCTCTGCTTGCTGCTGAAGGCCAGGATCTTGCCGGTCAGGACGGCGGCCCTCTCGGCGGCGCTGTAGGCCTGTTCCAGATCCCGGCGGGCCGGGGAGCCGGCGGGCAGGTCCTCCAGGGCGAACTCCACGTAACCCTCGATGGCCTGGATGATATTGTTGAAGTCGTGGGCGATGCCACCGGCGAGCTGGCCCACGGCCTGGAGCTTCTGGGATCTGCGCAGCTGTTCCTCGAGCATGCGTTTTTCCTGGATGTCACGGCCGACGCTGACCGTGCCCTCGGTCTGTTGCTGCGCGTTGCGCAGGGGGGTGCACGTCCACTGGGTCCAGTGGTACCCCGCAGGGGTTTCCAGTCGGGCTTCGAATTGCTGGCTCGAGGCCCCGTCCAGGATATGGCGCTGGGAGCGCAGAAGAATCTGCCGGTCTTCGGGATGGAAATGGGAAGCCAGGCGGGTGCCCAGGATCTCGTCCAGCGGCTTGTCGAGGAAACCGGAAAAGGAAGGGCTGCAGAAGGTCAGGGCCCCGCCCGGTTCAGCCTTGACCACCATGTCCGCGATGTTGTCCAGCAACAGGCGGTACCCTTCCCGGCTGTCACGCAGTTCGGTGACGCCCAGCAGGTAGATGCGCAGCAGCAGGGCGAGCATGACCACAAGCAGCAGGCTGCCGGCGGCCAGGAACTCGTCCGGACCCAGCCGGCTGTGGGCCAGGCGATCGGGGTTGGGGGCGACCTGGAGCCACCAGTCGCCGTCCAGGATCCGGACGGTGGATTCACTGGTGAAGGTCACCGGCCACCGGGAACGGTCGGCCCCGGGGGACCGGTAGGCGAACCGGCCGTCCTCGGCCTTCAAGCCGATGGCGAATCTTTCGTTCAGGTTGTCCTCGTGCAGGCAGCCGGTGACCAGTTTCTCCACCGAGAAGACCCCGTTGATGAACCCCCGGATCTTTCCCTGCCCGTCGAGGATGGGGGCGTAGGTCGTGAAGCCCGGTTTTCCCTGCAGCAGGTCGAGGATGGGCGACCGTGTCAGGATCCGCTCGCGTTCGGCACGGCCCAGGGCCGCAGGAACCGCAGGCGAGGGGTGATGGTCCAGGTTCTTGCCCAGGGCGCTCAGGTTTTCTGCGCGGGGGTAGACGATGGTGATCACGTGGTCCGGGGCGATGAAGTTGAGGGCCTGGAATCCGGGGAAGGCGTCGGTGATGGCACGGGCCTTGGCCCGGAAATTGCCGGGGTCGTGGACGGGATCCAGGTTCCCCATCTTCGCCACCAGGGACACCATGGCGATGCGGCTGTTGATCCAATCTTCCAGGCGCATCCTGAGCTGCTGGGCCGCCACCTCGGTTTCGATCTGCAGGGTGCGGTGCTCGGACTTCTGGTTGACCCGCCACAGGGTGCCGATGGTCAGGATCCCGACCAGGAGGAACCCCAGGGGGAACCACAGGGCCCAGCGGGAACCTGTCTGCAGCGGGTAAGGCAATTTTCCCCTGTTCACGGCAAGATCCCCGGAAGAAGATTCATTTTTCCAGCACGTCCGAACCGGGGCAGCATAGGGCATGGGGAACCGGTTGCCAAGGAGCCTGTTCACGGCAATCAGGATGCGGTCGCGGTGATCCTGGTGTATGGTGCGGTGAGCGAAACAAAGATCGGAACGTGGAAAGGTCGTCATGCTCAACAACCTCTTAACGCCGGGACGTACGGGCTTGCGGGCCCTGATGATCGGTATTTTCTGCGGTGTGGTCATGCCGGCCGGTGCGGTCCGGGCGCAGGTGATGCCCGTCGGCAGCATCGAGCAGGGGATGAAGGGCTACGGCCTGACGGTGTTCCGGGGGGGGCGTATCGACACCTTCGCCGTGACCGTCGTCGGCGTGCAGGAACGCTCGCGGGTGGACGGGAACATGATCCTGGTGGACGTCGCAGGGCACGGCCTGGAAACCTCCGGCATCGCCCAGGGCATGAGCGGCAGCCCGATCTTCCTGAACGGCCGCCTGGCCGGAGCTCTGGCCTTCGGCTGGGGGGGGTCGTTGCGTCCGCTGGCGGGGGTGACGCCCGCGGGTGAGATGCTCGCCCTGCCCACGGACGAGGTCGCTCCTGCGGTGGTGAAACTTGCGGTCCCCGGACCGGGGCAGCTCGTGGCGCCGGGGGCCGCGGACCAGCTGGCCCGCGTCCTGGGCTGGGATGCGCCTGCGGATATTCCCTACGGCTTGCCGGGCTGGCCCGCTGCGGACCGTGTCCTGAAGGAGATGGCGCCCGAGCTGGATGCCGCCGCAGGCGGCCGCAGCTGGCCCACGGGTTGGTTCCAGGTCCCTCCGGGCCGGCAGGGGGCCGGGGCCGCCGGCGGGGGCGACCGCAGCCCGGGCGCGCGGTTGGTGCCGGGTGCGGCCTGCGCCATCCCCCTGGTCATGGGTGATGCCCTGCTCGGGGTCATCGGGACCACGACCTGGGTCGAAGGGGACGACGTCTTCATGATGGGCCACCCCTTCCTGCAGCGCGGCCCGGTGCGGTGGCCGCTGGCCACGGCCAAGGTCCTGACGGTGCTGCCCAGCCGCCAGATGTCGTTCAAGATGGCGGGCATCGGCTCGCTGGTCGGGACGGTGTATCACGACCAGCGCGCCGGCCTGACCGGCAGGCTGGGGCCTGCCCCCCGCATGATCCCCGTGGCGGTGAACATCACCGGCGGTGATGATGACAGGGCTTACACCTTCCAGGTGGCCGACGACCAGGCCCTGGCCCCCTCTCTGGTGTTCTGGTGCCTGTACAATTCCCTCCTGGTCGGCGGTGATGACGCCAGCCAGCAGACCATTCGCTATCGCCTGGTTTCCCGCTGGCGGGGAGACCCCGGACTGGAGGCCCGGCCCCTGGAGCTGGAAGGGGTGGCCGTGGGGCCCGGGGGAGCGCGGGGGCTGGCGGCGGCGTGGATGGCCCCGCTGGCCATGCTGCTGAACAATCCCGAGCGGCCCCTGGTCCTCGAGGATGTCCGGGCGGAGGTTGCGGTTTCCCGGCCGGTGTCGGCTGCCCTGATCACGGACCTGGATGGGCCGCGCGAGGTGGAGGTGGCCGGAGGGCGCCTGGTTTGCCGGGTGCAGCTGCAGCCGCGGCGGGAAGCGTCCCGTTCGCTGGAGGTGACCCTGGACCTGCCGGATTACCTGCGGCCGGGGCCGTACCGCCTGGTGGCCGCCAGCGAGGCGGCCCTGTTCGCCCTGGAAGTCAAGCGTCTGGGGTCGGAACCGCGCACCGATACCCTGGCCGATGTGTTGAAGCTGTTGCGGATGCCCCGGTCCGCGGACAAGCTGACCGTGGCCCTGGTCGCCCAGGGTGGCGGGCTGGTGGTCAGGGGGCGTGAAATGAGGAGCCTGCCGGGCAGCAAGGCCCGTTTGTTGAAGATCGCCGACCCCGAGGCCAGGCCGCCTGTGGCCTGGATCCCCGCCCGCACCACGGTGCCGGTAGCATGGGCCCTGGACGGCGCCGCCGTCATGGACGTGAACCTCGTGGGGCAGGCCCGGGGGTTCCAAGCGCATACCCGTCCCTAGATTCATCCAGGAGGATGTTCATGACCACTGCGATGCGGCGGATCAGCCGAACGACGACCATCAAAGGGCGCCTGGGCGCCCTGCTGCTCCTGCTGGCCGTCCTCTCTTCAGGCAGCGGCGTGGCCGGGCCCCTGTACTGGGACATGCCGGCCGGCCGGCCCTTCGCCGACTGCAATCTGGAAGGCATGAAGATCACGGCCGACGGGGCCCTGGCGCCCGGCCTGCTCCGGGGCTCGGCCTGGGATCTGGACGTGGACCTGGCCTGGGTCATGGTTCCCGACGGCAAGGGAGGTTACTACCTGGGAACCGGTCATGAAGGCCTGATCGTGCGGCTGGACGGCAAGGACAATCTGGAGACGGTGGCCGACCTGGACTGCGATCAGGTCCTGTCCCTGGCCGTGCTGCCGGACGGGCGGCTGGTGGCCGGTTGCGAACCCGACGGGCAGGTGCTTCTGGTCTCCGCCGCGGGGCAGGCCACCGTCCTGGGCAAGGTGCCCGAAAAATACGTCTGGGACATGACGGTGGGGCCGCAGGGGAAGGTCTACCTGGCCGTGGGCAGCCCCGCGGCGTTGCTGGTGGCCGATCCCGACCAGGGCGGGCTGGACCAGGTGACGGACTTTCCGGCGGAGAACGCCCTTGCGGTGGCGTTTGGCGCCGACGGCAAGCTCCTGGTCGCCACCCAGGGCCCGGGCCTGGTCTATCGTCTGGATCCGCAGGCTCCCAGGGCCAAGGAGGTCGTTCTGCAGACCGACCAGAACGAGGTGAACGATCTGCTGGCCGGGCCGGACGGCCTGTGCGCCCTGGCCCTGGATGACGGCACCGGGGAAGGCCAGGATCAACAGCCGCCATCGGGTGACCAAGCCAAGGCCGGCCCGCAGAGGCCGGTGGTGATGTTGCCGGGCGTCAGGACCTCCGGGGGCACCGATGTGCCCCACGCGGCCCTGTACCAGCTCGAGGGCATGCCGGCCCCGACGTTGATCTGGTCCGGGGATCTGGACCTGATGTCGGCGCTTTACGTGCCGGATGTGGGCTGGATCGGCGGGGGCCTGCTGGACAAGGAGCATCCCCTGGCGGTCTTGAACAAGCTGACTCCGCCTGCGGGTGAGCAGACCCTCGCCAGCTGGCGGGGAGGGGACATCATGACCCTGTTGCCGGGCCGTGGGCCCGGCCGGATCATGGTGGTCCAGACCCGGCCGAGCCGCATCGACGTCTTCGGCCCCGGCGGCAAGGGCCAGCGGCTGGTCACCGGCCCGGTCCTCGATGCCGGCCGGGCGGTGGACTGGGGCCGCCTGTCCTGGACGGGTGCGGCGCCGGGGCAGGAACCCGCCTGGTCCGTACGCACCGGCAACCGCGAAACCGCGGACGGGACCTGGAGCGAGTGGTCGCGGCCCATGCACGGACCGGATATGAAGCTGGATGTGCCGCCTTCCCGGTTCCTGCAGTGGCGGCTGTCCTTGCCCTCCTCGGCCGGTGAGGACTTCACGGTGGCGTCGGTGACCGTCAGCGCCTGGGGAAAGAACCGCCCGCCGGTGATCTCGGCCCTGAACCAGGAGAACCTCAAGAACGTGCGCAAGGGCGGGCTGATGGAACCCCGGTCCCACCTGACCCGCACCTTCGGCAGCGGTCTGAAAGCGGAATTCAGCCGGCGGGCACCCGCGGCCAGGCCGGGTTATGACGAGCGGGTGAAACTGGGCCGATCCGTGAAGGTTTTCAGCTGGAAGGCGACCGACCCCGACGGGGACCGGTTGGATTACGAACTGGCCTGCCGCAGGGAGGGCCAGAGCGAATGGGTCGGCATCGCCTCGGGCCGGGACGGCGGGCTGGAGGCCTGGGACAGCTCCCAGGTGCCGGACGGTTCCTACCGCATCAGGCTGACCGTCCGCGACGATCCCGACAATCCCGGTGACCAGGCCCTTTCCGGAAGCCGCGTGCTGGGGCCGGTCGTGGTGGACAACACGCCGCCGCGCATCCGGGATCTGCAGGCCACCGCCCGGGGCCGCATCATCCATATCGAGTTCGAGGCCCGGGATGAGGGCAGCCCCCTGGCCGGCGCCTTCCTCGTCCTTGCGGATCAGAGCCGGGAGCGCCTGGACCCGCGGGACAGGATCTGCGACAGCGTCCGCGAGAGCTTCTCCTGCGACCACGCCCTGGCGGCCTCGGACACCCTCGCCGGCTGGGTCCGCATCGAGGTGCTCGATGCGGCCGGCAACGTGGCCACGGGCAAGTGCCCGGTGGTGCCTAGGCGATGAACGGGCCGGGCTTCGATTTCGCGGCGGACGAGCGCTGGATGCAGGTCGCCCTCGGCGAGGCCGCCCGGGCGGCCGACCAGGGCGAGGTTCCGGTGGGGGCGGTGGCGGTCGCCGGCGGCCGCATCATCGGACGCGGAGCCAACCAGGTCGAGAAACTGCAGGACCCGACCGCCCATGCGGAGATCCTGGCCCTGGGCGCCGCGGCCGGAACCCTGGGCAACTGGCGCCTGAACACGGTGACCCTGTACGTCACCCTCGAGCCGTGCACCATGTGCACCGGGGCCATCCTGCTGGGCAGGCTGGGGCGGCTGGTGTTCGGGGCGGCCGATCCCCGGGCCGGTATGGTGGTCTCCGGGGGGCGGCTGCTCGATGGCAATCCGTACCGGCACCAGGTGGCGGTCACGGGGGGGGTCCTGGCCTCGGCATGCGAGGTGCTGCTGCGGGATTTCTTCGCCGCCAGGCGGTCTGACGGCCCCTGAAACGGACGGATCCGGCCTTGTTGATTTTCCCCGGGGCCGGTGCTATATTGCTCGCCCTGTTCAGGTGGAGAGGTGCGAGAGTGGCTTAATCGGCACGATTGGAAATCGTGTGTGCCTCCGGGTACCGAGGGTTCGAATCCCTCCCTCTCCGCCAGCGTCGATCAGGCGCACGGCGACGATCCGGATCGGGGAGAGGTGCCGGAGTGGTTGAACGGGGCGGTCTCGAAAACCGTTGAGCTCTTCGGAGTTCCCAGGGTTCGAATCCCTGCCTCTCCGCCAGATCCGAAATTTACCGGCGCAATCCCGCGGTCAGGCCCGGCCTGCACCGGCGGTCGGGATGCGCTCGGATGACAAGTTTGGGGATGTAGCTCAGCTGGGAGAGCGCCTCGTTCGCAACGAGGAGGTCGGCGGTTCGAGCCCGCTCATCTCCACCAACTTCACGGCCCGGCGGATCCGGGCCAGGGCATGATGGGCCAGGCCCGGTGTGACGCCGGAGCACTAATTCCGTCAGGACTGGAAAGTAGCAGCGGTACGTTCCCTTCGGCGTGTGCGCCGCCAGCCTGGCCCACCTTCTTCATCAGCGAGTCCCCTGCCGCAGGATGTCATGGCCCCGGACCCCCTCCTCGTGTTAGAGTGGCGACCGGCCAGCCGCCGCCTCGGATCGTGATCGCCGGCCGGGGGCCGCGCCGAGGTATCATCCTCCAGCAAGTGGAGCGCCATGTCCTACGAAGCCATCGCCCGCAAGTACCGTCCCGAGACCTTCGCCGAGGTGGTGGGGCAATCCCATGTCACCGACACCCTGTGCGCGGCCGTGCGCAGGGACAAGCTCAGCCACGCCTACCTGTTCAGCGGCCCCCGCGGTTGCGGCAAGACCACCGTGGCGCGGCTGCTGGCCAAGGCCATCAACTGCCCGTCGCCGGTCGACGGCGACCCCTGCGGCAAGTGCGAGAGCTGCCGGGCCATCGCCCGCGGCAGCTACCTGGACGTGCTGGAGATCGACGCGGCCAGCAACACCGGCGTGGACAACATCCGTGAGCTGCGGGACATGGCCCAGTACTCCCCCAGCGAGGGCAGCAACCGGGTGTTCATCATCGACGAGGTCCACATGCTGTCCAAGGGCGCGTTCAACGCCCTGCTGAAGATCCTCGAGGAACCGCCGGCCCGGGTCTTCTTCTTCTTCGCCACCACCGAGGTCCACAAGATCCCCCGCACCATCCTGTCGCGCTGCCAGAGGTTCGATTTCCGCCTGCTCAGCCAGGGCGAGCTGGAAGGCCGGCTGGCGGAGGTGGCCGCGGCGGAGGGGGCTCAGCTCGAGCCGGGCGCCCTGCGTCTGCTGGTCTCCCTGGCCGAAGGCAGCCTGCGGGACGGTCTGAGCCTGCTGGACCAGGTGCTGGCCTCCTGCGAAGGCGGCGTCACGGAACAGAATGTGGTCGAGACCTTCGGGTTGATTCGCAGCGAGATCTACCTCGATTTGAACGATGCCATCGTGGACCACGACCCCGGCCGGGCTCTGGCGCTGGTGGACAGCCTGGCCCGGGCCGGGCAGAGCCTGGGCACCTTCGCCCGCGGCATCGTGACCGATTTCCGCAACCTCATGCTGCTGAAGATCGACCCGGAGCTGGGCCGCATGGTGGATCTGCCGGCCGACCAGCTGGAGCGGCTGGCCAGGCAGGCCGCCCGCTTCAGCGAGCAGGACCTGCTGGCCCTGATCGAACGGGCCAGCGGCCATTTCGAACGGATCCACCGCAGCACCCAGCCGCGCATCCTGCTGGAGGCGGCGGTGGTCGAGTACACGCGGTTCGAGTCCCGCATCCTGCTGGCGGATCTGGCCCGCCGCCTGGAGGCCTTGGCAGGGCCGGGACAGCCCGGCCCCACCGCAGGTGGGGGGCGGCCCGCCACCGCCGCCGGGACGCCGGACCGGGCCCCGAAGCCCGATGCGGGGGGTCGCGACCGGCGGCGCGCCCAGGGGCACGGCGTGGTCCGCGAAGCCGGGGGTTCCGTGGCCGCGGCCGCGAAGTTAGCAGACGCTGCCGAGGCCGGCGACCTGACGGGCACCGACGCCGAGGTCCCCGGCTGGACGCGCCTGATCGAGGTCCTGATGCAGAAGGCGCCCCGCGTGGGGGCCTGCCTGATGAACGGCCTGCCGTCGTTCGATCCGCAGCAGGGGAAACTCGTCATCGCTTTCGCCGCAGACAAGGAGTTCCAGGTCGGCAGCATCCAGGGGGATCGGGAGCGGATCGCCCAACTGGCCAGCCGGCTGTGGCAGAAGCCCGTCAAGGTGGAGCTCGTTCTGGGCCGTCAGGGGCAGCAGGAAACGGTGCGGGAGGACATCCGCAAGCAGGTGGCGCCGACCCGGAACGAGGAGCTCAAGCGCGCGTGCGCGGACGATCCGGCCCTGGACAGCCTCGTGGAGATGATGGACGCGGCGCCGCTGCCCCCGGGTGAACAGGAACAATGGGATGATCCCGCCGACGGCTGAGCCGGTGCGGCGGTGACGCAACACGGCCCCTGGGGCCAGGAGATTCGACATGGATATGCGCATGCTCATGAAGCAGGCCCAGCAGATGCAGGCCAAGATGGCGAAGGCCCAGGAGGAACTGGCCAAGAAGGAGGTCACCGCCGAGGTGGCCGGGGGCCAGGTCAAGGTGGTCATGGACGGCAAGCACAACCTCAAGTCCCTGACCATCGCTCCGGAGGCCATGGACCCGGATGATATCGAGTTCCTGCAGGATCTGATCATCGCGGCGGTCAACGAGGGGATCAAGAAGGTCGACGAGATGACCGCCGAGGAAATGGGTTCGGTCACCGGTGGCCTGAACATTCCTGGCATGAACCTGCCGGGAATGGGTTGAGCCATGCCCCGCGGTGAGGCCGCCGGCGACGGCGGCGAGTTCCAGTCCCCGGCCCTGGAGAACCTGGTTCGCAACCTGGGGCGCCTGCCCGGGCTCGGGCGCAAGTCCGCCACCCGCATCGCCCTGCACCTGGTGGGGGGCGAGGCGGAAACCCGGGAACTGGTCGCGGCCGTCGAGACGGCCCTTGCGCAGGTGCGGCACTGCTCCCGTTGCGGGGCCATCACCGAGGACGATCCCTGCCGCATCTGCACCTCGCCCCGGCGCGATCCCACCCAGCTGTGCGTCGTCACCAGCCCCGTGGATATCCTGCCCTTCGAGAAGGGGGGCTTCTTCCAGGGGCACTACTTCGTCCTGGGCAGGCTGCTGTCGCCCCTGGACGGAATCCGGGCCCGGGACCTGCCCTTCGATCGGCTGCAGAGGCGCCTGGCGACGGACGGGGTCAAGGAAGTGATCATCGCCCTGGACGCCAGCGTGGAGGGGGAAACCACGGCGCTGTACATCCAGCGGCTGTGCGAGGACCGCGATCTGAAGCTCAGCCGCCTGGCCACGGGCATCCCCGTGGGGGGGGCCCTGGCCTACACCGACGAGGTCACTCTGCAGCGTGCCTTCCAGTTCAGGCGCAGTTTCTGAGGGTCCGGCGGCCGGGGGCCGCCGCCGCTCGGGGACGGCATCCGAAATTTCCGGTTAATTCCCCTTGTTTCCTGCCGATACCCCTGCTGATGCTGGAATTCGAAGCCACCAGGGCGCCGAAGGCGCTACGGGAGAGATGATTCATGGTCAGAGCAGAGTGGGCCATCTTCGAAGAAGATTTCTGGGCCATCAACAACGTGCTGGACGACCTGCTCAAGAGCAGCAAGGCCGGCAACGTGATGCTGGTCGATCCGACCGGTCAGCTGGTGAGCCATTGCGGCCGGGACGTGGACTTCGATTTGACCAGCTTCGCCTCGCTGTGCGCCGCCGACTTCGCAGCCAACTACCAGCTGGCCAAGCTGATCGGCGAGAGCGATTTCAGCACCCTGTACCACCAGGGGGCCAAGGACAGCATGTTCCTGGGCAAGATCGCCAAGGGCGTGGTGCTGGTCGTGCTGTTCGACAAGAGCACGACACTGGGCCTGGTGCGCCTGCGGGTCAGGCGGGCGGTGGCCGAGCTCGACAAGATCATCGAGACCCTCTACGACAAGCTGGAGTTCCGCCACGAGGAATACGACGCCCTGGACGATACCTTCACCCGCGAGGTGGAGGCGGAGATAGACAACCTGTTCGCTGATTGATGCGGGGGCGACAGCTCCCGGTTCCGGCAATCCAGAAGGGGAAACGCCGTGTCGCTGATCAACTACTCATCGCGTGAGATCAACTGCAAGGTCGTGTACTACGGTCCCGGCCTGGGCGGCAAGACGACCAACATCCAGTACGTGTACGAGAAGCTCTCGCCCGAGACCAAGGGCAAGCTGGTGACCCTCGCCACGGAAATGGACCGGACCCTGTTCTTCGATTTCCTGCCCCTGGAACTGGGCGAGGTCAAGGGCTTCAAGACCCGTTTCCACCTCTACACCGTGCCGGGTCAGGTGTATTACAACGCCAGCCGGAAGCTGATCCTCAGGGGCGTGGACGGCATCGTGTTCGTGGCCGACAGCAGCGAAGCCCGCTTCGACGCCAACATCGAAGCGCTCTACAACCTGCACGACAACCTGAAGGAATACGATCTGAGCCTGGACCAGATCCCCTTCGTCCTGCAGTGGAACAAGCGCGACATGCCCGACGCCATCCCCGTGGCCGAGCTCAACGAGGAGCTCAACCCCGAAGGCTACGAGAACTTCGAGGGCATCGCCGTCAAGGGCGTGGGGGTTTTCGACACCCTCAAGTGCGTGGCCAAGTTGATCCTGCGCCAGCTGCAGACGACCTGACCGATCACATTTTTTCGGGCCACGGCCCGCCCCGCTTGTTATGATTCAGCCCCCCGGCGGTGATGCCGGGGGGCGGTCTCTTTTCCCCCTCGTGACCCGAAAGGAACATCATGCCGCGTCCTGTGCTCTACATGCTGGGCACCTTCTTCGGTACCGGCTTCGCGCCCTTCGCGCCCGCCACCGTCGCCAGCTTCGCCTTCATGGTGCTGTGGTGGTTGATCTGGTCCCTGGCCGGACCCATCCCTATGGTTGTGACCCTGGCTGCGCTGGTGGTGGTGACCCTGGTGGGCATCCCGGTGGCCGGCAGCCTGGAAAAGATCCACGGCGAGGATCCGTCCCTGGTGGTCATCGACGAGATCGCCGGCATGCTGGTGTCGTTCCTGGGCGTGACGCTGAGCCCCTGGGGTTTCGTGATCGCCTTCTTCTGGTTCCGGTTCTTCGACATCCTCAAGCCCCTGGGGGTGCGGAAGCTGGAGCACCTCGGCGGCGGCGGCGGACTCGGTATCATGGCCGATGATATCGGGGCCGGCGTGCAGGCCCTGGTGCTGACGCATCTTACCATCCGCTTCCTGAGTCTGACGGGGGTCCTGGGCTGATGGGGATGGCGGCACCGGTCAAGATCATCGCCGTGGGTGACGAATTGCTCGAAGGGCGCACCCTCGACAGCAACAGCAGGGACATCCAGCGGGCCCTGGGGGGGCACGCCGTGCAGGTCGAACTTGTGCAGATGGTCCCCGACCGTCAGGATGCCATCGTCCAGGCCCTGGACCGGACCACGGAGGGCGATCTGGTCTTCATGTGCGGCGGCCTCGGTTCCACCCCCGATGATCTGACCCGGGAGGCGGTCGCGGTCTGGGGCGGGGTCGATCTGCCCGAGGACGAGCGGGCCATGGAGATGATCCGGGCCCGCTACCGCCGCCGCGGCCGGGCCATGCACCCGGTGGTGGCACGCCAGGCCAGGGTGCCGGCGGGCCTGCGGCCGGTGGCCAATCCGGTGGGGTCGGCCCCAGGCCTGGTGGGCCGGCTGCGCGGCCGGCACCTGATCCTGTTGCCGGGCTTCCCCGCGGAATTGAACGGGCTGCTGCCGCTGATGGTAGCCGAACTGCGCGGCAGCGGTTTGTTGCCGGCTGAGGGGCGGGTCCTGACCTACCGCCTGGCGCAGATCACCGAGCTGGCGCTGGTGGATCTGTGCCGGCCGGTCATGGACTCCCACCCGGGCCTGAAGTGGTCCTGGTGGGTGACAGACTGGGGTGTGGATCTGCGGGTTGCCGCGCCCGGCGGGTGCGCCGACGATGCGATGCCCCAGGAGATGGCCGACGCCCTTGAGGCCGCCCTGGGGCACCACGTCTTCAGCCGACGGGACCAGGACCTGGCCGCGGTGGTGCAAAAGATGATGCTGGCGCGGGCGGCCACCTGCGGCGTCGCCGAATCCTGCACCGGAGGTCTGATCGGCGGAGCGTTGACCGCCAACCCCGGCTCGTCCGGTTTCTTCAGGGGCGGGTTCCTGGTCTATGCCGACGATGCCAAGTCCAAGCTGCTGGAAGTGGGGGAAGCCGACCTGGCTGGCCACGGCGCCGTCAGCGAGCCCGTCGCGCGCGCCATGGCCGCCGGCTGCCGCCGGAAGCTGGGCTGCGACTACGCCCTGGCCGTCAGCGGCATATCCGGCCCTGGCGGAGGCACCGAAGGCAAGCCTGTGGGGACGACCTGGGTGGCCGTCGCCACCCCGAGTGCGCTCTTCGCCCACTGTTACCGGTTCCCCGCCGACCGGCGCCGCAACCGCCTGCTGACCGTGGCCGCGGCCCTGGATAGCTTGCGCCGCGTGCTCCAGTTTGGTGATGACGCCGATCCCTGGAGCTTGACCGCGGCCTGGGATTTCCGGGCATGAGGGTCTTCCTGGGTGTCAAGCTGCCGGACCAGCTCCGCGGCGAACTGACAGCGCGACTTGACGCCCTGCCCGGGCTGCCTCCCTTGCGCTGGGCGGCCCCCGAACGCTGGCATCTGACCCTGCAGTTCCTCGGCGAGTGGCCGCCAGAGCGATGCATCCAGCTGGGAAATCATCTTTTACGGTCAGAGCTGGATCCCGCGTTCGAGGTGCGGATCGGAGCGGTGGGCCAGTTCCCGGCCCGCGGCCCGGTGCGGGTGCTTTACTTGCATCTGGACGGGGGCACGAGGTTGCCCGCACTGGCGGAGAAGGTTCGCACTGCCGTGGATGCGGCCTGGCCGGACGGCCCCCAGGATCGCAAACCGTTCCGTCCCCACCTGACCCTGGCGCGCGGGGCCAGGAAGCCGGTGCCCATGGTCCTGCCGGAAATCGGCGGGGATCCGCCCCTGCCGTCCTGGCGCGTGGATGGATTCAGCCTCTTCTCGAGCGAGCTGACACCGCGGGGTCCGATCTACCGGGAAGAGGCTTTTTTCGGACTGCGAAAATAAGGCGAAAAACTGTTTGCACGCCTGCGGGCATCCGTGCTATCTTCTGCCGGTTCCTTCAGCACTTTTGCCATGGTCCTGGAGGCGGCATCACATCATCAACCGGGCCGGTACGGGCCTGCCACCGGCCGACAGGAGCGAAGTTCACATGGTGCAGAACAAAAAGGACGACCGGGCCAAGGCCCTGGAGCTGACCCGGGCCCAGATCGAGAAGCAGTTCGGCAAGGGCTCCATCATGTTGCTGGGGGAGAACAAGATCTACGACCAGCTCGATGCCATCTCCACCGGCAGCCTGAAGCTGGACATCGCCCTGGGCATCGGCGGTTTGCCCAAGGGGCGGGTGGTGGAGATCTACGGCCCCGAGGGCAGCGGCAAGACCACCGTGGCCCTGTCCACCGTCGCCAACTGCCAGAAGCAGGGGGGGGTTGCGGCCTTCATCGACGCCGAGCACGCCATGGATCCGGCGTACGCCCGGAAGCTGGGCGTGGACATCGACAACCTCCTGGTCAGCCAGCCTGATACGGGGGAGCAGGCCCTGGAGATCACCGAGATGCTGGTGCGGTCCGGCGCCGTCGACATCATCGTCATCGATTCGGTGGCCGCCCTGGTGCCGAGGGCGGAGATCGAGGGGGAGATGGGCGATGCCCACGTCGGCCTGCAGGCCCGTCTGATGAGCCAGGCGCTGCGCAAGCTGACCGGCACCATCTCCAAGACCAACACGCTGGTGCTGTTCACCAACCAGATCCGCATGAAGATCGGCGTGATGTTCGGCAACCCCGAGACCACCACCGGCGGCAACGCCCTGAAGTTCTACAGCTCGGTGCGGCTGGACATCCGGCGCATCGGGGCCATCACCCAGGGTGAGGAGGTCATCGGCAACCAGGTGCGCGTCAAGGTCGTCAAGAACAAGGTCGCCCCTCCGTTCAAGAAGGCGGAGTTCGACATCCTGTACGGCGAGGGCATCAGCAAGGAAGGCGACCTGATCGATCTGGGTGTGGCCTGCGGCGTCGTCCAAAAGTCCGGGGCCTGGTACAGCTTCGGCGAAGAGCGCCTGGGCCAGGGCCGCGAGAACGTGCGCGTGTTCTTCAGGGAGAACAAGGATCTCTACGAGCAGATCAAGTCCCTGGTCTTCGCCGAGTACGGGCTCGGGAAACAGGAGCCGGCCGGCGAGGAGAAGACGGCTCCGGCCGCGAAGGCGGCCGCGCCCGCCGGGGATGCGGCCGGCGCGGGCGCCAAGGCCCGCAAGACGACGGGCTGACAACCAAGGTAGGGACCAGGGTGAAACCTCGCCGTCCTGCGCGCGGTCAGCCGCGCCCTCGGCAGCACACCATAGGTAACCAGCAGCCGGGCAACCCCGCGGGGGAGGCCCGGCTGCTCGGCGTTGACCGTGTGGGCCGGACGGTGGTGGTGGTGCTGGCCGACGGCCGGAGCTTCGAGCTCGACCAGCAGAGCTTGCCCGACCGGTTGCCGCCGGTCGGCCAGGTGGTGCCCGCGGAGGTCGTGGCCCAGCTCGAGGCCGCCCGGCAGCGGAAGCTGGCCGCCAGGGATCTGATGACCATGCTGGGCAGAAGCCTGCAACCGGTGGCGCGGTTGAGGCGGAAGCTCCTGGACAAGGGCCATGCACCCGAGGCGGTGGAGCAGGTCCTGGACATGATGCAATCCCGGGGGCTGTGTTCGGACCGCGCCTACGCGGAGGCCTATTGCCGGGACACGTTGCGGGCCAAGGCGGTGGGGTCGGGATATCTGGTGGCGCGCTTGCGGTCCCGTCAGGTACCATCGGCTGTGGCCAGGGAGGCGGTGGCCGCCACTCTGGACCCTGAACAGGAACAGGAGCTGGCCCTGCAGGCCGCCACCGTCAGGTGGCGCCGCCTGGGGGGGGAGGCCGATGTGGCCGCCCTGGCCAAGGTCGTCAGGTATCTGCTGGGCAGGGGGTTTTCACCCGCCGTGGCCAATGCCGCGGCCCGCCGGGCCCGGCCGGATTCCCCGGGAGGAACGGACGCGACATGAGGATCCTCGTCACAGGTTGTGAAGGGATGCTCGGGCGGGCGGTCACCAGCTGTCTGTCCCCGGCCCACCAGGTACGTGGAGTCGACCTGAAGGACGGCGACCTGGCCGACAGGAAGGTCGCCACCCGGATCCTGGAGGGTGTGCGGCCGGACTGGGTCGTCAACTGCGCGGCCTGGACCGACGTGGACGGCGCGGAGGAACACCGCGAGCAGGCCCTGGCCGCGAACGCGGACCTCCCGGCCAACCTGTCGCGCCTTTGCGACCGCCTGGGTTGCGGTTTGACCCACCTGAGCACCGACTACGTTTTTTCAGGAGTGGGCAGAGGGTTTGCCGAGGACAGCCCCCGCGCGCCTGTGAATCATTACGGGTTGACCAAGGCCAGAGGCGAGGAAGCCGTAGAACGGATGACCTCCCCGTGGCAGATCGTCAGGACGAGCTGGCTGTTCGGGGACGGGCCCCGTAATTTCGTGCGGACCATCGCGGGATTGCTTTCCCGGCGCAGGATGATCAGGGTGGTCGATGATCAGCGGGGCAACCCCACCTACACCGAGGACCTGGCGGCGGTGATCGAGTTCCTTGTCACGGGGGGCCACCGTGGTATCTTTCACGCCACCAACAGCGGTGTGTGCACCTGGTGGGAATTCGCACGGGCCATCGCGGCCGAAGCCGGCTGCGATCCGGAGCGGGTCCAGCCTTGCCCCAGCAGCGAATACCCGCGGCCCGCGCCGCGGCCTGCGTGCTCCATCCTGGAAAGCGGCCGACTGGAAGCTGTCGGGTGCCCGGCGCGCCCGCCCTGGCGGGACGCCCTGTCCCGGTACTACCGCTTGTTGGTGTCCGATGAGGCCCGTTATCGGTTGGATTGATGCCGGCGGTGGCGCCGTGGATGATCGGGGGGCGGTTACGCCCCGGGAAAGGACGCTCATGAAACCCAGTAACGACCGGACCGTGACCCCTGCCCAGAGCCAGGCCTTCCGGGCGGCGGTGGATTCGCTGACCTCGGTGCTGGGCGCCCTTGGGGCAGAGCACCTGCAGGCGGTCGCCGACCTCGCCGCGGATGTCCGCGCCGCCTGGGCCGCGGGGGGGAAGTTCCTGGTTTGCGGCAACGGGGGCAGCGCGGCCGACAGCCAGCACATCGTGGCCGAGCTGGTGGGCCGTTTCATGTCCGAGCGCCGGGGGTATCCGGCCCTGGCTCTGACCACCAACACTTCGACCCTGACCGCGGTGAGCAACGATTACGGCTTCGACCGGGTATTCGCCCGGCAGGTGCAGGCCCTTGGCGGCAAGGACGATGTTCTGCTGGTGATCTCGACCTCGGGGAATTCCGCCAATTGCATCCAGGCCGTGGCGGCCGCCAGGGAGCACCGCATGCGCGTGCACGCCTTTCTGGGCGGCACGGGCGGCGCCCTGGCTCCGCTGGCGGATTCGGCGTTGGTCGTGCCCAGCGACAGCACGCCCAGGATCCAGGAAGTTCATATCGCCATGGGGCATCTGTTGTGCGGGCTGCTGGATCTGCCGGATGGGGAAGGGGCATGATCACCCTGCCCGGAGAAAGCGGCAACGCGCCGCCGGCAGGCTCCGGGAGGCGATCCGGACGCGGCTCCGTGGTCGAGATCGCCCTGTTGATCCTCGTGGACATGGTCATGCTCGAGGCCGCCTTCCTGTCCACCTACTGGTTCCGTTTCCACAGCGGCATCTGGCTGGTGCCCCTGGGCATCCCGCCCCTGGGCGCCTACCTGGTGGCCGGCCTGGTGGTCCTGGTGGTGTTCTTCGGGATCTTCTACTTCAGCGGCATGTACACCGAGCGGGGCGGGCGGACCCTGGAGGACGATCTGGTGGGGTTGTTCAAGGGGGTGGTGCTGGGCAGCCTGCTGGTGCTGGCTCTGGCGTTCTTCCTGCGCACCTTGACCTTCAGCCGTTCCTTCTTCGGGCTGTTCTTCCTGTCGACCTTCGTGTTCCTGACCCTGGGGCGTATCATCGCGCGCCTCGTGTTGCGGAAGGTCGTGCACTGGGAGGGCAACGCGGTCAGGACGCTCCTGGTCGGGGCCAGCCCCATGCGCCATCGCCTGCTGTGGTTGACGCGCGAGTTTCCCGCCCTTGCCATGAGGCCGGTGGGGTGGCTCGAGGTGCCGGGCGAGGAAGCGACCGCCGCCTCCGAAGCCGCCGCCGACAGCGGCCTGCTCGACGCCAGCGGCCGCCGCAAGGGTGGGGGCGGACTGCCCTTGCCGCCACGCCTGGGGTCGGTGGAATCGGTGCGCCGGGTGGTGCAGGATCAAGGCATCGACCTGGTGGTGCTGACGGTCTCTTTCGCGGACCTGCAGGTGGTCACCGAGGTTTCCCGGGCCCTGGCCAACCTCAACGTGGATATCCAGTTCATCCCTGACCTGCCCGCCCTGCACACCAGCCGGATGCGGTTGCGGGAGATCGGCGGGATCCCCTTCATAAGCGTACGGGAAGCGGCCATGAGCCCCGTGGACAGGGTGGTCAAGCGGACCTTCGACCTGGCCGCCGCGGGTGCGGGGCTGCTCCTGCTTTCGCCGGTGATGGCGCTGATTGCGGCCCTTATCAAGCTGGGCTCCCCGGGGCCCGTATTCTACGGGCAGAAGCGCATGGGCAGGGACGGTCAGGAGTTCCGGATGATCAAGTTCCGCAGCATGCGGACCGATGCCGAAGCGGCCAGCGGTCCGGTCTGGACGACCGCGGAGGATCCCCGGGTGACAGGGATCGGTCGTTTCCTGCGCCGGTACAGCCTGGACGAACTGCCCCAGCTCTGGAACGTCGTCAAGGGCGACATGAGCCTGGTCGGCCCCCGGCCCGAACGCAGGGTTTTCGTCGAACAGTTCATGCAGCAGATGCCGCGCTATTTCGAACGCCACCGCGTCAAGTCGGGCATGACCGGTTGGGCCCAGGTCCACGGCCTGCGGGGCAACACCAGCATCCAGGAGCGGACCTACTACGACCTTCACTATCTGGAAAACTGGTCGCTGGGTCTGGATGTCAAGATCCTGCTGATGACCTTGCACCATGTTCTGCGCGGGGAGAACGCCTACTGATGAAACAGTTGCTGGTCTTTTTCGAGAATCTGCGTCCCCGCCAGTGGACCAAGAACCTGCTGCTGTTCGCCGGGGTGATCTTCGCGCGCAAGCTGGGAGACCCCCATTGTGTCCTGCGCGCGGCGCTGGGGGCGGTGGTGTTCTGCTTCAGCTCGGGAGTGGTGTACGTCTACAACGACTACCGGGATATCCACCTCGACCGCCTGCATCCGGTCAAAAGGCTGCGGCCTCTGGCCTCGGGCCGCCTGGAGCCAGTGTTCGCCATGAGGGCAGGCGTGGTCCTGATGATCTTGTGCCTGGTCGCCGCCGCCCTGCTGGGGCCGCTCTTCCTGGGTGCGGTGGCGTTTTTCTTCCTCTGGAACTGGGCCTATACCAACTTCTTCAAGAAGCTTCCGGTCCTGGATGTCATCGGCATCGGCATGAGCTTCGTGATCAGGGCCAGCGCCGGGGTCTTCGTCCTGCTGCCCATCCACCCGGAGGTGGGCATATCCATCTGGCTGCTGCTGTGCACCTTCTTCCTGTCGTTGTTCCTGGGCTTTTGCAAGCGCCGGGACGAATTGCTGCGGATTGTGATCGCCGAGGGTGAAACCCGGCCGGCCCTGCGGGGTTACAACGAACCGTTCCTGAACGCCATGATCGGGGTGAGCTTCGCCCTGACCACCATGATGTACGCCCTGTACACGGTCTGGCCGGATACGGTGCGCCAGTTCGGGACCAAGGATCTGATCTATACCCTGCCTTTCGTGCTGGCGGGGATGGGGCGCTACCTGTACCTGGTTTTTCTGGAGGACCGGGGGGGGCGGCCCCACGAGATCCTGTTGACGGATTTCCTGCTGCAGACGGTGGTCATCGGGTGGATCCTGGTGGCGATCCGCGTCATCGGAACCTCGTGACCACGAACCGGATCCGGTCGCGGTACCCGGAGGGGAGGATGCATGTCGGCAATTGTAGGGCTGGTGGCCGCGCGGCCCGAGACCATTTTCGAGGACTACCGGCGCGTGCTGGCGTTGGGCCAGGTCGCTCCGCCGGAATCCGGCGACCCGCTGCAGATGGTGACCCTGGATGCCGGGGGGGATCCCGGCTTCAGTTCACCTCCCTGGCAGCTCGATGGCGTGGCCAGGGCCTGGGGGCTGGCACCCGGGGGTTTTCAGCTCCTGGACTTGCCCGGGCTCTGCCCCGCCGGGAGGGGGCGGAAAACGCCCCCTGCACCCGGTGGCAGGATGATCCTGCTGGCGGTCCCCGGCCTGGAGACGGGGTGGGGTGTCCGTGGCGCCGTGGCCATGTGGGCCGCCGCCGGAGGCGAACCGGTCGCCGATCCGCGCCCGGGGCCCGGGCATCTGGCCAGGGTTCCGCGCGGGATGACAGGGGGCAGACCCGCGGTCGTATGCGACGGCATCCTGTGGGGGGTGGGGGGCGGTTCAACCGGGAAGGGGTACCTTGAGCGGAACGTGCTGCTGGCCGGCAACGATCCCGTGGCCGTCGACAGCATCGCCCTGCAACTGGCGGGCATGGACCCCGCCCGTTTTCCCTGGTTGCAGATGATGCAGGATGCGGGCCTGGGCACGTGTGAGGCGGCACGCATCGAGGTTCGCGGCCATACCGACCTGCTGGACCGGCCTTTCAGCGGAGCGCAGTGGTGCGGCCCGGGGGCCTGCCGGAACCTGGGGGGAATCTCCTGGCCGGACCTGCTCTGGCGTCTCTGGAGCCGCAAGAGGATCCTGCGGCGGTATCGTGAATCCGCCTGGGGCCGTTTGGCCCTGACCTGTCAATGAAATCAACCGTGGAGTTCCCGCATGAACAAGGACATATACCGGCAGGGGCGGCATCGCGTGGGGCGTACGGTCGTCATGGAGGCGCCGGCCAAGGTGAATCTGCACCTGGAGGTGCTGAAGCAGCGTCATGACGGGTACCACGAGATCGAGACCGTTCTGCAGGCGGTCGAGCTCTGCGACCAGGTGGCCGTAACCCTCGAGGACAGATTCCCGGGAGGAGCACCCGAGATCAGCCTCCGCGTGGAAAGCGGTCCGTGGAACTTGCCCGCGGATGAGACCAATCTCTGCTGGCGGGCCGCCCGCCATTTCTGCCGGGAAACGGGGATGTCGGGTTCGCTGCAGTTGGAACTGCGCAAGGCCATCCCCCCCGCAGCCGGCCTCGGTGGCGGCAGCAGCGACGCGGCGGCGGTGCTGGCCGCCTGCAACGACCTGTTCGCAACCGGATTGGATGCCTCGGAGCTCGAGGCGCTGGGCGCGGAGTTGGGCGCGGATGTGCCGTTTTTCATCCGCGGCGGGACGGCCCTGGGGCGGGGCATCGGGACGCGTTTGGCCGCCTTGCCTTTGATAAGATCCGGTCAATTCCTTATCGTTAAACCAGACATGGAGTTAAAAACAAACGAGGTTTACGCCAATCTCAAAATGGGATTGACAGTCAACAGCTCCAAGGCTAACATCCATGTCATCAAGTCCCAGTTGTCCCGGTTTCCAGCGCGGACGTGGCCGGGGTTCAACAGGCTTGAGGAAGTGGTGCTGCCCTGGGCGCCCCAGTTGCAACGGTTGGTGTTGCATCTGAGGGAAATGGCCCCGGTGGCGATGATGTCCGGCAGCGGCGCGGCGGTCGTGGCCGTGTTCCCGGACGGTTTCGATGCCGCAACGATCCGCAACGAGTATACGGAGGCCGGTTTTTTCGTCGCTATGGTTAAACCGCGAACGTGCGGGGTGCGGGTCAAGGAGGTGGAAGCATCCGGATGATTTGAGGTGCAGGTTCGGGTTCATTACGGAGAGGGAGAGCCTTGAATATTTCAGAGATCAGGATCACCTTGCGTGATGACAACAAGCTGAAGGGTTTCGCCAGCATCACCCTGGACAATGCGTTCGTCATCCGCGGACTGAAGATCATCGAGGGCGCTTCGGGCCTTTTCATCGCCATGCCGAGCCGCAAGCGGCGGGATGGGACCTTCCAGGACATCGCCCATCCCATCAACATGGAAACGCGCGAGGACATGGAACGGCAGGTCATCGCGGCTTACCGGCAGGAGATGCAGAAGGTGGAGAACGGCGAGGTTCCGCCTCCGGCCAGGCATGGCTCCTTCGAGGATGGCAATCGTGATTCCGTGATGGAGGAGCGATTCTAGCGGTCTGTTCTGGATGGGGCGTCGTCAAGTGGTAAGACACAAGGTTTTGGTCCTTGCATTCGCGGGTTCGAATCCTGCCGCCCCAACCAGACACCCCCTCCCTGCGGAGGGTTTGTTTTTTCCCCCTTGCATCATTTTTCCTGCCGTGTTTTTTTCCTGCCGAAGCCTCTTTTCCTTCGCTCCCGAGAGGACCCCCAAATGGCCAACGAATTGGTGATCATAGGCGGCACCGCCCACCCGGAGATGAGCGTGCGCATCGCCGAGCATCTCGGCGCCGATCTGTGCGATGTGGCGATCGACCGTTTTTCCGATGGCGAGATCCAGATCAAGATCAAGGAGAATATCCGCGGGACCGATGTCTTCATCGTGCAGCCGACCATGCCGCCGGCCGAGAACACCATGGAGCTGCTGCTGCTGCTCGACGCTGTGAGCAGGGCTTCCTGCCGCAGGGTCACCGCCGTCATCCCGTATTTCGGGTATGCCCGCCAGGACCGCAAGGACCAGCCCCGGGTGCCCATCGGGGCCAAGCTCATGGCCAAGCTGATCACCACCGCGGGTGCCCAGCGGGTGCTGACGATCGACCTGCACGCACCGCAGATCCAGGGGTTCTTCGACATCCCCCTCGACCACCTCTACTCGGCTCCCGTGCTGCTGAAGCATTTCCAGGACTGGCCCCGGGAGAACCTGGCCGTGGTGGCCCCGGACGTGGGTTCCATCAAGATGGCCAGGGCGTTCGCCAAGCGTCTGCAGGCCAGCCTGGCCATCATCGACAAGCGCCGCCCCTGCCCCAACGAGGCCGAGGTCATGAACTTCATCGGCGACGTCCGCGACCGGGATGTGATCATCTTCGACGACATGATCGACACCGCCGGCACCCTGAGCGACGCCGTCCGGGAATGTGTCGAGGAGCAGGGCGCCCGCTCCGTGACCGCCTGCTGCACCCATCCCATCTTCAGCGGCCGGGCCCTGGAACGTCTGGAGGCCTCGCCGGTCAAGGAGGTGGTGGTCAGCAACACCATCCCCTTCGACCGGTTCCGGGAGTGCCCCAAGGTGAGGGTGCTCGACATGTCGGGGCTGCTGGCCGATGCCATCGAGAGGATCCACCTGGAAAAGACCGTCAGCGCGTTGTTCCTGTAGCTCGTGCTGCGGCGGCTGCGCCTGCCGGGGGCCAGCTTGACAGACACTTCGCATGGTGCTTACTTTACCGTCCTTTTCCGGGATAAACGCCCCGCGGCGCGGAGTAGCCCTCCGTAGCAGCGAACCGCGGCCGTTCTTCCCATGCCGGCACCGCTGCTTATCGGGCAGCGGGCCAGAAGGTTCCTTGCCGCCGGTGCGGTGAGCCCTTTTCGCGACCCCGGACAGGGTCACAATCTGCAAGGAGAGACGCCATGGGTCTCGTCAGTCTGGAAATTCAATCCCGTACCGCGACCGGCAAGAACGTCAACCGCCGCCTGCGCGCGGCCGGACGTATCCCCGCGGTGTTGTACGGCAAGGGCCGTGACAGCGAACTGGTGAGCATCGATGCCCACAACTTCGGTGTCGTCATGACCCACCTGAGCGGCCGCACCGCCCTGTTCTCCATCGAACAGGAGGGCCGGGATGAGGAGATCACCGCCCTGTTGCGGGAAGTGCAACGGAATCCCGTCACCGACGAGGTTCTCCACGTGGATCTGATGGAGATCCCCCGGGGCGTGCCGGTCACCGTGCCGGTGCAGATCGAGGTCACGGGCGATTGCAAGGCCATCAGGAACGGCGAGGCCACGCTGGCCCAGACCCTGGACGCGGTGGAGATCAGCGTCCGGCCCCGGGATCTGCCCGAATTCCTGGAGGTGGACATCAGCGAGATGGAGATGCACGACAAGGTGTATGCCCGCGACCTGGATCTGCCGGCCGGCGAGCTGGTCACCGATCCGGACACGCTGGTCCTGAACATCAAGCCCCAGGTCATCTTCGAGGAGCCTGTCGAAGAGGGCGAGGGCGAGGAAGTCGCTGCTGAGGGCGAAGAGGGAGCCGAAGGCGGCGAAGAGCAGGAGAAGGCCCCGGAAGGCGAGTAGCAACCCGGGTGAGCGCGATGAGAAGGCCGGCCCAGCCTGGGTCGGCCTTCATCTTGACCGGACATGCAGGGGGTCGGGATGAGGGGCAGGACCTTGATCGTGGGGCTGGGGAACCCGGGCCAGCAGTATGCCGCCACCAGGCACAACGTCGGTTTCCGGGTGGTCGACCGGATCGCCCGCCGGCTCGGGACCGAATTCGGGGCGCCCGGGTCCGGATACCGGCTCGCCACGGCATCTGACAGTGGCAGTCCCCTGGTCCTGATGAAGCCTCTGACCTACATGAACCGCAGCGGCGAGGCCGTGGCGGCGTGGCTGGAACAACAGGGGGTGCGGGCCGGTGATGCGGATCCTGAAGCCGGCGGACAGCCGGCGCCGGAGTTGCTGGTCGTGTGTGACGATCTGAATTTGCCCCTGGGCGCGTTGCGCCTGCGGCCGGGCGGGGGCGGCGGCGGCCAGAACGGCCTGGCCGACATCATCGCCGCCCTGGGCACGGAGGAATTTCCCCGCCTGCGGCTGGGCATCGCCCCGGTGAAGGGCCCCCTGGATCCGGCCCTGTGGGCCGATTTCGTGCTGTCGCCGTTCACCAGCGAGGAATCGCCGGCTGTGGACGACATGGTGGAGCGGGCGGCGACCGCGGCGCTGGCCTGGTTCGAGCATGGCTGCGAATATGCCGCCTCGCGTTTCAACCGTCGTGGCGGCGTGCCACCCGAAGAATAATTTGCAGGAAAGGCCGACCTGCCGTATATTTTGCGGCCAGTCGCCGTGAGCTGCCCTCCGGGTATGCGCCACGGCCCGAAAACGCCATAACCCAGCTGCAAAGCTGAGTGATCGCATCCCTACCTGGGCCGACACCGGCGGCGGTCGTCAACCGGCCGTACCGGCGAAAAAGGGGCCTGGGTCGTTCTGTCCGAAGGGAGGTGAAACCAGTGAAAAAGTACGAACTCATATTCATCCTGCAGGCGGACCAGCCGGATTCCGAGATGGAGGCCCGCGTCCAGCGCGTGAAGGAGATCCTGGCCGACCATGAGGGCGAGATCACCCAGGAGAACCACTGGGGGGTACGCCGTCTGGCCTACGAGATCGAGCACGAGAACAAGGGGAACTATATGTTCCTGAAGTTCCGCAGCAAGGGCACGGCCGTCGAGGACCTCGACAAGTTCCTGCGTCTGGACGACAAGGTGCTGCGGCACCTGGTGGTCGTGGACGAGGAGTGGGACGAGCGGAACCGCAAGGCGCGCGCCAAGCGCAAGGTCGACGCGGCAGCCGAGGCCCCGGTGGCCGACCAGTAGGATCACAGTAGGCATTCAACCGCCGGCCAGGCCCTCTGGCCTGCTGGCAAAAGGAGAATCCGGTGGCTCGTAAGAATCTTCGGATCAAGAAGAAGAAAAAGACAAGGCGGTTCGGCAAACAGAAAGCTTGCTTCTTCAGCAAGAACGGGATCGTCGCCATCGATTACAAGGATGAGGAGCTCCTGCGGCGTTTCATCACCGAGCGCGGCAAGATCGCACCGCGGCGGAACACCGGCACCAGCCCCCGATTCCAGCGGCCCCTGGCGACGGCGATCAAGAGGGCCCGGCATCTGGCCCTGCTGCCGTTCGTCAAGGAGTACTACCGCTAGTTTCGTTGCGGCGCTGGGTGGTCGCGAATCCGTGCTGCGGCGTTTGCCGGCAGGCGGAGTCGCCAACGGTGGGCAAGGTGGTCATGGCTCGTTTCGGGAAGCTGCCTCTGGTCCTGGCAACGTTGATCAGCGTCATGGCGATCGTGGCGCTGCAAACCGCGTCCGTCGGGGGGGATGCTTCCCGGCAGACGGGCAGCCTGCTTGCGGTCCTGGCCTTGCCGTTGCCGTTGTTCCTGTCGGTGCTCTGGGGCTGGGCGATGCTGGCCCTGCAACCTCGGCGCTGGGTGCCCCTGGCCGCGGCGGTCGCCCTGGCGGCCGCGGGTCTGTGGGAGCACGGTCCCATGCTGTGGCAGGCTGCGTCCAACATGGCCGCGGGGCTGGTCGCAGGATGGGCTCTGCAGAAGCGACTGAGGCCCGATGCCGCCCTGGTCCTGTGCGCCGGGCTCCTGGTGCCCATGGTCGCGGTCGGTCTGCGGGAAATGCCCGTCAGCGACCAGATGGCCATGCTGCGGCAGGATATGTCTTCCATGATGGAAGCCAGGGTACCGGCTGCGGCGGACGAGGCTCAGCGCGAAAAAGCGCTGGCCCTGGAGATGAAAAAGTTCGATGCCGCCCTGCATGCGGCGGCCAAGGTGTATCCGCTGATGATGGCCCTGGGGCTATTGACCCAGGCGGCCCTGATCCTGGGGCTGGTCTGGTTCAGCGCCAGGTTGACCGGCGGGCTCACGCAGGGGTGGAAGTTCGGATCCTTTTCCCGCCTGAGGTTGCCGTTCTATACGGTCTGGTTGCTGATCGCGGGGTTGGGTCTGCTGCTGACCAGGGCCGAGCCCCTGCTGTCGGTGGGGTTGAATCTGGCCTTGCTGGCGGCCCTGGTCCTCAGCGTGCAGGGAGTCGCGGTGCAGGTGGCGGTGATGGGCCGCATGCTTTCACCTCTGGGTAGGTTTTTGTTCTGGTTCGTGATGGGTGTGTTCTTCGCCCCCCTGGTGCTCGCCAGCGGTGTTCTACTGGGGCTTGCGGACCAATGGCTCGATTTCCGGGGGTTAGACCGCCCGGTGATCGATGATGATGAAAAGGTGGTTTGAGATGGACGTGATTCTGATGCAGGATGTGGATGATCTCGGGCAGATGGGCCAGACCGTAGCGGTTAGCCGTGGCTACGCCCGCAACTACCTGTTGCCCCAGGGGTTGGCCCTGGCTGCCACGCCCGGAAACAAGAACGTTGTCCAGGAGCACATGAAGCTCGAGCGCAAGCGGGACGACCTGCGCAAGGCCGGGGCTCTGGAGCGCGCCGGCGAGCTGGGCGAGCTGTCCTGCACCATCAGCGTGCAGGCCGGAGACGATGACAAGCTGTTCGGTTCGGTGACCGCCCGCAACATCGTCGAAGCCCTGGCCAAGGAGAACGTCGAGCTGGATCACAAGCAGATCGTGCTGGACGAGCCCATCAAGCAGCTCGGGGTCTACTCGGTGCCGGTGCGGCTGCACCCCGAGGTGGAGATCACGGCCAAGGTCTGGGTCGTCAAGAGCTGAGCGGCCACACTGGCCTCGGCTCCGGCCCCTGCCGCGGCGGCCGGCTGCCGAGATCCGCTGGAACCTGCGCGGGGTTCCGGGTGTTGGATCCGGGCTCGGAGTACCTTCCATGGTGGCGGTGGTCCCTGCCCCCGCCTCGAGTGATGATATGAGGCCTGGAAACCCAAGGAGTAGCTGACATGCCCAGATTTTCCCGCTTGTTGACCCTCGTGGCCTTCATGGCCGCCCTCGCGATCTGTGCCGGGTGCGGTGATAAGGGGGCTGGCAGCCCGCGCGATAAATTCCTTCCCCTGTTCGGGGATGGCTCCCATGACACCACGCCGGTGATCGCCCGGGTGGGGGATATCGAGATCACGGACATGGATCTGGACCTGTACCTGGATGAATTGCCCAATGCCCAGCGGGACAAGTACAAGGGGCCGGACGGCCGTCGCCTCGCCTTGAAGAGGATGGTGGACCAGGCGGTCATGGCTCTGGGAGCCATCGACGAGGAACTCTACCGGGATCAGGATGTGGCCCGTGCTCTCATCTCACTGCGGCGCAACACCCTGGATAGCGCCATGCGCAACTACGGGCTCTTGCGGGGCCAGCAGCCGGACGAGGAAGCTGTGCGGAAGTTCTTCCAGGACAACCGCGACAAGTACCGCGAACTGGGTCTCGTGAGGGCCAGGGATGTGGTGACCTTGACGAAAGAGGACGCCGACGAGGCCTACCGGCGGTTGCAGGCCGGGGGCAGGGGCAACGATTTCGCCCACGTGGTCAAGGATCTGTGCGTCAACCAGGATGTCAAGGACAAGGACGGGGAGATCGGCTGGTTCAACAAGGGCGGCTTCGTCCCCTTCATCCGCAATGCCAAGGTTTTTTCCAGCAAGGCCTACGACCTGAAGGACGGCTTGAACCCGCCGTTCAAGGTCTCGGATCGCTGGCATGTTGTGGAAATTCTCCAGCGTCAGCCCGAACGCCCCATGACCTTCGCCGAGGCGCACGACAAGGCGCTCCAGGAAATGTTGCCGGGCTATCAGGACGCCATCATCAAGGATTACCTCCTGTCCGCCCGCTCCAAATACGATGTGCAGATGTTGGGGGAATACGCCCCCGGCAAGGGCATGACCGCCGACGAGATCTTCGCCCGGGCCATGGCCCTGAAAGATCCCCAGCAAAGGATCGACCTCTTCACGCTGATCCATACTGATTATCCCCGGAGCGACCGGGCCGATGACGCCCTGTTCATGGCCGCCCAGGTGGCCATCGAGCAGTGGGAGGACGTCAGGATCGCGGGCCGTTACCTCAAGATGCTGATCGGCGAATATCCTGACAGTGAACTCATTGACGATGCCACTTACTTGCGGGACAATCTCTACAATCCCGAGGTGATACGCCGCCTGAAGGGCGGGGGGCCCGTCCAGAGCCAGTAGGAAAGGTCAGGGGTATGCGCTGGATTAAGGTTTTGCTGCCTTGGCTGGCCGCGGTGGCGGTCTGCGGTGCCGCGAACGCAGGGGCGGCAGCGCAGCAGCAGGCCGCCTCGCCGGTGAGGGCCGACGTCGCGGTGGGCCGTGACGTGGACCGTGCAGCCAGGACCCTGGTGGCTACAGCCGAGGAATTTCCCGCCGATGTGGGCCGTGTCTTTTGCCTGGCCCGGGTCGTCGGCGCTTCGGCTCCCGCCGAGGTGACGTTCGCCTGGTATCGCGACGGCAAGACCATGGCCCGTGTGACCCTGCCCGTGCGTTCGGCGGATTTCCGCACCTGGTCCTCCAAGCGTATCATGCCCGCCTGGACCGGAACCTGGGAGGTGAAGGTCCTCGATGCCAAGGGGCAGGTCCTGGGAGAGACCTCTTTCGCGGTCGGCGAGGGGGGAGCGGGTGCTGACTAGCCGGCCCCACCGCAACCGACTGCTGCTGGCGCTGACGTGCCTGGCGGGGATCCAGCTGGCGCTGGCCGGTGGCTGCGCCATGACCGGCGGCCGGCACGAGCCTGATGCCAAACCGCTGGCCGGCTCCGACCATGAACAGGCTTCCCGCCTGCTGGAGCAGGTTCTCCGGTACCAAACCCAGGGGCAATGGCGCCAGGTGGTCAAGACCACAGGGGTCATGCTGGATTACCACCGGGATGATCCTTCTTGTGCCCAGGCCCTGGCGGCCGCTGTCCCGGCCGCCCTCAAGACGGGAGACAGCACGGCCGCCCTGGGGCTTGCCCGGATCTACCTGGCCGAGTTCCCATCCGATGCCCGGCTCGTCCCCACCCTGCTCGATGCGGTGTCCGTTTCAGCTGCCGCCGCCGATTCCCTCGCGGCAGCCGAATTTCAGCTGATGGCTTTCACGGCCGATCCGGAAGCGGTCATGCCCTCCGCTTCGGTTCCTGCTCCGCTGACCATGCTGGATGCCCTGGATCCCATCCAGTTGGGGCGCCTGGCCGATCTCTTCCCCGGACAGGCGACCGCTACCCTGCTGGGGTACCACCGCGTGCGGGCCTTGTTGCGGTCCGGTGTTGCCGCGCAGGCCCGGGAAGTGGCCGCCGCTCTGGCCGCGGATGCGCCGGACGATCCGTGGGCAGCCGGGGCCCTGGACCTGGCCTCGGGAAGCAGCGGCCAGGCGTTCGCCCGGCCCGCCATCCTGGGCCTCCTGGCTCCCTTGTCCGGGCGCTATGCGGGCTTCGGCCTGGCCATGCAGGAGGCCGCCCACCTGGCCCTCAAGGATGCCGGCGCACCGGGTGATTCCACGTGGGCCCTCGAGGTGAAAGATACCAGCGGCGATCCCGTGGCCGCGGCCAAGGTCGCCCGGGCCCTCTGCGCCAGGCCGGAGGTCGGTGTTCTGGTCGGGGCTCTCAGGACCGGGACCACCGTCGCCGCGGCTCTGGTGGCCGACCAGGCGGGTGTGCCGCTGGTTTCGCCGACCGCGACCAACGAACAGATCGAAAGCCTGGGGGCCGCGGTTTTTCAGACCAACATGAACGACACGCGGGAAATCCGTCAGCTGGCCGAGCTCGCCGTCAGGATCCTGGACAAGAAGCGCGCGGCCATCCTCGGTCCCGACACCCCCAACGGCCATCACCTGGCCGGGCTGTTCCGTGAGCAGGTGGAGGCCCAGGGCGGTGAGGTCGTCGCCCAGGCCTATTTCCCGCCCGCGGTCACCGATTTTCGCGCCCAGATCCTGATGGTCAAGGCGACCCGGCCTGAAGTGGTGTACGTGCCGGCCTCCTTCGAGCAGATGGCCTTGCTGGGGCCTCAGCTCGATTTCTACCACCTGGCCTCCCTGGTTCTGGGGTCCAGTTCCTGGAGCATGGCCCGCCCCACGGCGCAGCAGACAGGCAGCCTGGAAGGGACCATTTTCCCCGACGCCCAGGCCCGCTTCCCCGCGGCCTGGACTGCGAGTTTCCAGGCTCACTGGGATGCGGCGGCTTTCGCAGCGGACCAGACGGCCGTGGCGAGGTCGACCTATCTTGCGGTCAGGAAAGTGATCAACGCGGGCGTTGGCATGGACGGCCATAGCCGGCCAGCCCTGTGCGCGGCCCTGAGGCGTCCATTCAAGAGCGGCTCGCAGGCTGTGGCCGACACCCTGTCTCCGGTTGCTGCGGCCACAGGACTGCTGCTGGTCAGATCAGGCCAGACCATGGCGTTTCCTGGGAAACTGTTCACCGAAGCCCTGGCCGCCGGCCAGCCCGCCGGCGCGGCCGGTGCCGATTCCACCGGGGCGGTCATGGGCCCGGTGCCGGTGCCTGCTCCCGGTCGGAAGCGCTGAAATAGGGGCTCTTGAAGTTCCACGTCATCTCGATCCAACGGCCCTGTCCTGGGTCCACCCGCCAACCGAATTTCCACTGCTCCAGAGCCGCCAGCACTTCCCTGCTGAAGGCAGGGCCTCCGTTGGTGGCCAGAATCATCTTTTCCAGAACCGATCCGTCGGGTCCGACGAAGATGGCGGCCCTGACGAAGATGATCGGTTGCCGGCGTTCGGTCTCGCTGGTCTGCAAGGGGTATTCCGGACGAACCTGTTTGAGGATGTACCAGTCCGGGTTGCTCTGGCTGGGGAGCTTCAGCTCGGCCTGGTTCCTCGCGGCCTGTTCAGCCTTGGGGTCGATCTGCTGGGCCGTTTCCAGGACGGGTTTCGGCTGCATCTTCTTGGGTACGGGGACGGCCTCCTCGGCTTCGGGCCGGGGACGTTCGTGTTCCGGCTCGAAGTAGGAGGGTGGAGGCGGCTTCTGCAGGGATTTCGGCAGCTGGTGCCTGGTGTCGCTCCCATTGTCGATGGAGACCTCCGGCATGATCTTCAACTCGCCGGGTTTGCCGTAATTCTCGAACCGTCGTTTCACACTCTGCTGGTCGGGCCCGAGCCAGGCGAGCAGGGCGAGGATGACCACGGCCACCACGGCCGCCACGGCCAGCCGCCTGGTGCTGCGGCCTTTGAAAGCGGCCTGGGCGGCGGTCGTGTAGGCCGGTCTGCGCTGCTGGCCTGAGGGGCGTTTATTCAAGATCCGTCGCGCACCTTCCTTCCCCGCCAGCCGGAAGCATCGCGCTGCAGCAGCCAGACCTGCCAGGTGTCACCCGTGTGAAGCTCCAACTGGTGGGTGGTCCCGTTTCCAGGCAATAGAACATCGTATAATGTTACCGAAGATCGCTCCTGCGGGCCAGCAAAGGTGGCGGCGGCATCCCCGACCGCAGGGGTGATATTCCCGTCCCACAGGGCTCCGGTGATCTCGGCGACGGCAGGGGCGCCCGGAAGGGTCCTGACCAGGCTGGGCAGCGACAGGGTGGGGTAGGCGGCCCCCCGATCGGCCAGATATCCCAGGATGCCCATGGCCAGAGCCGAAGCCTCGGCCCGCTGGTTGGCCGGCAGGCCCTCACGTATCTCGGCTGATGCATCGGGCAGGCCCGGCAACTCGACCACCAGGGCGGGGCAATGGGTATGGCGCAGCAGGTAATCGGCACCCGCGCCGATGGCCAGGGAATCGGAGCCCACCCGCGCCCTGGTGAGCATGCCGGCGGTGGCCCGGGCCCAGGAACTGCCCCGGCTGCTGCCCGGGTAGTGGCGTATGGGCGCTGCGGCACCCGAGCCCCTCCTGCCGATGACCAGGAAAAGGTCGGCCCGGGCATCCCTGGCCAGCAGAACCTTGTCCGGCTCGTTCATCGTCATGTCGCCGGCGCGGGTCAGCAGCACGTGGGCGCCGGCACCTGTCAGATAGGCCGCCGTCAGCTGCGCCACCTCCAGATTGAGGTCGGCGCCCCGCGTGCCCAGAGGGCCCTGGCCATCGGTTTCGGTGCCTCCGCCGCGGGGGTCGATGACGACCGTCCGGCCCCATGCGTCCGGCTCCAGCAAGGTCGCCTGCAGGGGGCGCGGCTGCTGCGGGATGGCTTGGCCCTGCACATCGAGCAGCGGCAGCAGGCCGTCCCTTTCGAGCCAGGTTCCCGAGTCGGGAACCGCTGCGAATCCGTCCGGCACGAGGCCCGGATCCAGGCCTGGTGGCAGGGTGCCCAGGCGGTAGCGCCAGCGGTGCTGTGCGGTACCGCCGTGCTGCCCGGCGGGCAGCCCGCGGATCTCCTGCCAGTGCCAGGAACGCGGGAGGGTGCCCCTGGTGACCGCACAGGCGACGGTGTCGCCGCCGGCCGTCGGAATCCACAGGGCAGGCTTGCCCCACCAGGGCTCCGCGGGTCCGGCCAGCAGCCGGCCGCCTCCGGAAGACGAGGCCACGTCGATGGTCGGGCCCTGGTCCCAGGCGAGGGTGCCGCCCGGGGAGTCCGTGGTCCCGGTCCGTTCCCATCCGATCAGCACGGCGCCGCGGTCGTCGGCTTCCCTCCAGAGCGAAACCCGCGGGGGGCGGGAGCCCGAAGGAAGGATCAGAACGGTGTCCGCTGGCGTGCTGCGGCCGGCCAGGTTCCGCCCCGAGATCACCAGGGGGCCGGCCTTCCGGCGCGAAGGTGGTGCCCAGGTCACCGTTCGGCCGTCGGGGCTCAGTGCGAAGGGCTGGGGGCGGCCGCCGAATTCCACCCGGAAGGAGTCGGGGTCCGGGCCGGGCAACCCGGGTGCGGAGAAAACCTCGCCGCGGTGGCCGTGGTCCACCAGGAAGATCCAGGAAACCGTGGGTAGCTCGCCTTCGGCGGGCAAGGCGAGGCTGTCCGGTGCGCTCGTATGCCAGGCCGGGGCGCCCTGGGCGAAGTAATCCAGCAAGCCGAGGAAGTAGGCTTCGGCCTCCAGGCGCTGGCTGGCCGCCAGGGACAAGCGTCCGGCCATGACCGGATTGGAGAGCATGGCCGGTTCGCCCAGCACTGCAGGCACTGTGGCCTCGCGCAGGACGTGGAAATTCCCCGGCAGGATCTTGGCCGGGGTGATCTGGAGGTTCAGGGCCAGGTGGCGGTGGATGGCCCGGGCCAACTCCAGGGAAGCGCCCTCGTCACCGAGGCGGTAGTAGGTCTGGGTTTCATTGATGGTCGGGTCGCGGGAAGGGTTGCTGTTGTGATGAAGTGAAATGAATACATCAGGTTGCAGGGAGTCCATCATGGAAACCCTGAAGGCGAGATCGCTCGCCAGTGTGGTGTCGGCAGCGGTCAGGAAATCGCGGTCGGTGGTGCGGGTCATGACCACGTCGGCTCCGGCCCACTCCAGCAGGCCGCGCAGGTAGAGGGCCACACCCAGGTTCACGTCCGCCTCGGCCAGACCGTTGGGGCCGACGGCGCCGCGGAACTTCCCCCCGTGGCCAGGGTCCAGCATGATCAGGCGGCCGCGCAGGGGGGAGGGGTCGACGTCCCGCACATCCTCGATCATCTGGCGGTAGCCAGGCACATCGGGTTCGGTGGAGGGGTGGGGTGGGGATCCGCAGCCAGCGAGGCCAAGGGCGGCAACCGCCAGGATACCGCAACGCAGTGGCAGACTGCGGCCGGATCTGCGCATTGGTTGGTGAGTGATCCTCATGAATGTTCCCCCGGGTCCCTGAGCCGCACCGGGCTCCTGTAACTGGTTGCGCGCGTCGTGGTCACCGTAAGCCATGGCTGGTGATTTTCCCAGCCCGGGTTCAATCCCGATACAGGTCGGCCAGGCGTTCGGTGATGGACCGCCAGCTGAATTGTTCCTCGATGAGGCCGCGGGCGGCGGCCGAGCGCCGCCGGCAGGCGTCGAGGTCCGCGGCCGCGGCCAGCACGCTACCGGCGAAGGATTCGTCGCAGGGTGAGACGGCCAGGATCCGCGGGTCGGTGGTGATCCCCTCGGCCCCCACCGGGGAGGTCACCACGGGCAAGCCCCTGGCCATGGCTTCGAGGATCTTGATCTTGATGCCGCCGCCCTCGGTCAACGGGGCCACGAACAGCCGGCAGGATCCGAACAGCTCCGCCAGGTCGTCCACGAAACCCAGGGCCCGGACCCCGTCGGGCGCGGGGGCTTTGCGGTCGGCCAGGAATTGCCGTGAGCCCCTGCCCGCCAGCAGCAACAAGGCCTCCGGCCTGGCCCGGTGCACCTCGGGCCACACCCGCGTGAGCAGGAACTCGGCCGCGCTGCGGTTGGGCCGGTGCTGGAACGAGCCCAGGAACAGGTGGCGTTCCGGCGGCACGGGGTGCCAGGCGCAGGTGACAGCTGCGGTGTCCATGCCCAGGGGCATGGTGACGAGGTTGCGCCCGCCCATGGCCGCGTACAGGGCGTGGTCCTCGGGCGTGACGCACAGGGTCCGGTCGGCCCAGGTGCTGGCGGCCACCTGGTAACTCCGCCAGCGGGCGGCCTCGCGCCGATAGAGCCGGCGGGCCACCGGGTTGGCCGCCAGGCCGGCATGCCGGTCCCTGGGGACCGACCCCAGCTCGTGGCTGTTGAGGATCAGCCGGGGACGTGGTGCCGCGCCCCGCCAGCGCCGCAGATCCCGGCAGTACAACCCCATCTGCAGGTATTCGATCTGGATGGCGTCCGGGGCGAAGGCGGCCGCGGCAGCGCGGATGTGTGCGGCGGCCGACCGTGACCAGTACTTGCGGATGTAGAAGGGATGACCGGTTGCGGCGGCCGCGACCGCGGCCAGCGCCCGGTCGGCAGCCAGCAGGACCTTCGCCGGGCCGGCGGCCCCCTTGTCCCGGAAGGGGATGCCCGCCACCTCGGCCCCCAGGTCCCTGACCTCGTCCTCCAGGCCTTCCTCGCCGGGGCGCAGCAGGGAGGCGACCAGCACCCGGTGCCGGCGGGCCAGCCAGGTGACCAGGTCCCGTACGGCGGTTCCGCCCCCGTGCCCCACCCGGCGGTGGGGGAGGTAGGGGGTCAGGATCATGATCTTCATGAGCTCACGCCCGGCCCGGCGGGGCCGGCGGGAGGATCAGGATCGGGCGGGGAATCTCAGAAGGCCACATAACCGCGGGCCACGGCGAGGTCTTCCTTCTTGCGCTCCAGCTCGATTTCCCATTCGGTGGAGCCTTCCTCGAGGTTGGGTTTGGTCCTGAGCAGGAAAGCGGTGGCTTCCTCGTCGATCTCGTCCTCGACCTTGAGGTCCCTGAGGATCAGGTTCTCGACCAGATGCCGGAAATCGGTCTCGGCGATCTCCAGGTCGATGATCTCCTCGTCCAGCAGGCGGTCACAGATCCGGCGGGCCAGCACCGCGACGCGTTCTTCGGTCAGTCGCACCAGATTCCTCCGTCTACAGGGTGAAGTTCCGCTTGCGGGCGATCTCGCGCTTCATCTTGTTGCGCAGGGCGCCCACATCCATGTCCATGGCCCGGATCTCCTCGACGTTCTGGCTGATGAGGGCTTCCACCTCGGCGTCGATCTCGTCCTCGGCCTTCATGTTCTCCATCATGGCGTCGTCCGCGGCCCGCACCAGCAGATCCTCGTTGGCCAGGATGTGGATATGGGGGTGGGCCTGGATCATCTTGAGGATCTTGTCCGAAAGGTATTCGATCTTGTGTTTGCTGAGCCTCAATCCATCCTCCGCGAAAGGTGGGGGCGCCCGGGCGACCAGCGCCCGGGGACCGCTTGGCGTCGATGTAAAAACCAGCGCTTATTGAAAGACTTTTCCCTTGGCTTGGCAAGGAAAAAGGGTCGGCGTATTGTGGGGCGGAACGCCGGGAGCTCCCGCCGGACGAAATATGGGAACCCGGAGCCGGACCTGGCCGTTTCATGCGGCTGTCGAGGGATGCGAAACGTGGGTGGGGTGAGGGTTGTGACCGGACGCCCCGGGCAGTGGAAGGTAGCCATGACCGAATACCGATTGCTGGACAAGGTGCAGGCCGAGGAGATGTCCTCGCGCCTGGCCGCGGTGCTTGAGGAGACGGGCAAGGTCATCGTGGGCCAGCGCGCCATGATGGAAGGCTTGCTGCTGGGCATGATCACCGGAGGGCATATCCTGCTCGAGGGCGTGCCGGGGCTGGCCAAGACCCTGGCGGTCAGCACCCTGGCCGGGGCCGTCGACGCGGATTTCCGCCGCATCCAGTTCACCCCGGATCTGCTTCCGGCCGACATCACCGGGACCACCATCTACAACCGTGAGACCGGCGAGTTCACGGTCAAGCGGGGGCCGGTCTTCAGCAACATCATCCTGGCGGACGAGATCAACCGGGCGCCGGCCAAGGTGCAGAGCGCCCTGCTGGAAGCCATGCAGGAGCGCCAGGTCACCATCGGCGGGCAGACCTTTGCCATGGACGATCCCTTCCTGGTGCTGGCCACCCAGAACCCCATCGAGCAGGAGGGCACCTACCCCTTGCCCGAGGCCCAGGTGGACCGCTTCCTGCTGAAGCTCAAGATCGGGTATCCGGATCGCCAGGAGGAGCTGGCCATCCTGGACCGGATGGCCGGACGCGAGGTGCCGGCCGTCTCGCCTGTCATCGATCCGCAAGGGATCGCCGAGGTGCGCGGCGCGGTCAATGCGGTGTTCATCGACGAGAAGATCAAGGGGTACATCCTGGACCTGGTCTTCGCCACGCGTGATCCCGAAGCCGCGGGCATGGATCTGGCGCCGTTGATCGCCTGGGGCGCCTCGCCGCGCGCGACCTTGGCTTTGACCCAGCTGGCCCGCGCGCATGCCCTTTTGCGGGGGCGCGCCTTCGTCGTGCCCGAGGACGTCAAGGCCGTGGCCCCGGATACCTTGCGCCACCGGGTGCTGGTGACGTACGAGGCCGAGGCCCAGGAGATGACCAGCGAGGATGTGGTCGCGGCTCTGCTGGCCAATATCGCGGTGCCCTGATGCGGCCGGTGCGCAGGCAGAAGACGGACCGCATCCCGCCGGAAATCCTCGCCGCCGTGCGCAGGATAGAGATCCGGACGCGGCGTTTGGTGGAGGAGGTCTTCTCGGGAGAGTACCAGTCGGTGTTCAAGGGCACGGGCATGGAATTCCGCGAGGTGCGGGAGTACGTGCCCGGGGATGACATCAGAACCATCGACTGGAACGTGACCGCGCGTACCGGCCAGCCGTTCGTCAAGATCTACGAGGAGGAGCGCGAACTGACGGTGATCCTGGCGGTGGACATGAGCCGCAGCGGATGGTTCGGCTCCGGCGGGGTCTTCAAGGTCGAGGTGGCCGCCGAGCTTTGCGGTGTGCTGGCGTTCGCGGCCATCGCCAACAAGGACAAGGTGGGGCTGATCCTGTTCAGCGACGAGGTCGAGAAGTTCATCCCGCCGGCCAAGGGCAAGAGCCATGTGCTGCGCCTGATACGCGAATTGCTGACCTTCCGGCCCGCCGGTACCGGGACCGATCTCAACGCCCCCTTGCAGCTGCTGGGGTCGGTCTTCAAGCGCCGGGCCACGGTGTTCCTGGTCTCGGATTTCTGGGCCCGGGATTTCGATGTGAGCCTGTCGGTCATGGCGCGCCGGCACGACATGGTGGCGGTCCGGATCCGGGACCCCCGGGAGACGAGCCTGCCTGAGGTGGGGCTGGTGGAGTGGCGGGACGCCGAGACGGGGGACCGGATGGTGGTCGACACCGCCGATCCGCGGCTGGTCGCCGAGCTGGCGAGCCGGGCCGCGGTCCGGGACCGCGATCTTGAGCATCTGCTGGCCTCGCGGGGGGTGGACCTTGTGGATGTCGAGGCCGGAAGCGGTTACGTGGAGCCGTTGCGGCAGTTCTTCCTGCGCCGTGAGGGGCGGCGGTTGAGGGGGCGGGCTTGAACAGGCGGAGCATCAGGTACCGGATCCTGTGGGTGGGCCTGTGGCTGCCGGCCCTCTGTGCCGCTGCGTACGCCGGGAATCAGCCGGTGGGATCTGCGACCGCGCCTGCGCCCACTGATACGGCCGTGGCGACCCTGGCCTGGCCGGCTGGGGGCCCTGGTCCGGAACGCCTGCTGGTCTGGCCCGATTCCCTGTTGCTGGGCCAGGTGCTGACGGTGGGGGTGGACATCGCCGGTCCGGTTCCGGGGAAGCTCGACTCCCTGCTCCAGGCGGATAGGCCGTGGCTGGCGCCCGACCGCAATGGTGGCGCCGTGGAGGGGGCGCAGGTGGCAAAGCCGGGTTCGGTTGCCGGCCTGCCGGACAGCTGGCCATCGGTGCCGGAGGGCAAGACGCGCCTGATCCGCAGGTTCCGCGTCTACGGCCTGGACCCGTTCCGGGTCGCCCTGGGAGACCGCTCCTCGCCGGTGGTCCGGGTCGGCCGCCGCCTGGCCGGAGGCGGGAACCTGGCGCCGGTCCGCGATCCCCGGCCCCTGGGCTGGAGCCCGGCCCGGTGGTTGCTGTGGACCGTGGGCGCCGTCCTGCTTGCGCTGTGCTCATGGTGGTGGTGGCGGCGCCGGAAAAGGGCCGGACGCCCCCTGCCCCGGGCGGCCTTGCCGTTGCCGGGGTGGCTGGAGGCGGCCTGCGGGCTGGAGGACCTGCTGGCCGAGGGTTGGCTGGAGCGGGGCGAGCATCACCGTTTCCTGGACGGTCTGGCGGGGCTGATCCGCGGTTACCTTTCGGGACGCTACCTGATCGGCGCCCGCCAGATGACCGCCCCGGAGATCTTGGCCGCCTGCCGGGACAGAGGCTATGACACCGGGCCGGTTCGCCAGCTGGTGGCGGTGATGACCGAGGCGGACCGGTCCCGTTACCAGCCCCGCGCGCTCAGGGGGGAGGATTGCCGCCGCTGGGCCGCGGCCTTTTTCCGGATCATGGCCGCCTGCCGCATCATGCCGGTCTTCACGCCGGTTCCGGCGGAGCTTTCCTTGCGGGCGGGCAAGGCCTGGTCGCACCTGGATCGGGAACTCGCCTCCGAGGCTGTTGAGCCCGAGGCCCTGCGGACCGGGGAGGTCGGCTGATGGAACTGGCCCGCCCCTGGCTGTTGTCGTTGATCGTGCCGGTGGTGCTGGTGGTCTGGCATCGGTTGCGGTCCAGGGGGATGGCCCCGGTGGTCCGGCACGCCGACCTGTCGCTGCTGGCCGGGACCAGACCGTCGCTGAGGGTGCGGGTGCACCGTCTTTTGCCGCTGCTTTCGGGGCTGGCCATGATCCTGCTGGTGCTCGGGGCGTCCGGGCCGCGCATCGCCCACCACAGCGAGACGGTCAAGGGCCGCGGCATCGACATCGTGCTGGCGCTGGATATCAGCGGCAGCATGCGTTCCCTGGATTTCCAGCCCAAGGACCGCCTCGAGTCGGCCAAGGACGTGATCAGGGGGTTCATCGCCGGCCGGCCCCACGATCGCATCGGCCTGGTCCTGTTCGCGGCCAAGGCCTTCACCCAGTGCCCCCTGACCCTGGACCACCCCGTGCTGACCGGTTTTCTGGACGAGGTCCAGGTGGGTCTGATCGACGACGGGACGGCCATCGGGCTGGGCCTGGCCACCGCGGTCTCGCGCCTGAAGCATTCGGACTCTCCCAGCAAGACGGTGATCCTGCTCACCGACGGGGCCAACAACATCCCCACCCTGGAGCCGGAGACCGCCGCGGACCTGGCCAAATCCCTGGGGGTGCGGGTCTATACGGTGGCCATCGGCAAGGAGGGGCTGGTCCCCTATCCGGTGGACGATCCCTTCTTCGGCCGCCGCACGCGCCAGGTGGAATCCCACCTGGATCTGGATCTGCTGCGCCGGATCGCCGCCAAGACCGACGGCCGGATGTTCCAGGCCACCAGCGCGGACATGTTGAAGCAGATCTTCGGGACCATCGACAAGCTGGAGACGGCGCGGTACGAGACGGTGGTCAGCACCTGGTACCGGGAGCTGGTGGGCTGGTGTCTGATCCCGGCTGTGCTGATGGTGCTGCTGGAGGTCCTGTTGCAGGTGACGTGGGTAAGGAGATTGCCTTGAGCGGAGGCTGCCGACCATGAAGTTCGCCCGGGAGATATGGTTGTACGCGGTGCCCCTGGTGCCGGTGCTGTGGCTGCTGCTGCGGTGGGGCGACCGCCGGTCGCGCTCGCGTCTGCAAAGGCTGCTGGGAACCCTGGGCTACGCCCACATCGAAGAAGACCACCCCCGCGTGCGCGCCTGGAGCCGGTTCCTGCTGCTGGCCGGGATCTTCTGGCTGCTGCTGGCGGCAGCCAGGCCCCAGTGGGGCGCCAGCGAGGTCACGGTCACCCAGCGGGGTTCGGACATCGCCGTGGCCCTGGATATCTCCAATTCCATGCTGGCCCAGGATGTGGTCCCGGACCGGATCAGCCGTGCCAAGGGGGAGCTCGACTCGTTCCTGGACCGCCTCACCGACAGCCGCATCGGTCTGGTCTTCTTCGCCGGTTCGGCCTTCGTCCAGTGCCCCCTGACCCTGGATTATGCCACCGCCCGCATCTTCCTGGACATGGCGGGGCCGGACATGCTTTCGGAGCAGGGCACCGCCATCGCCGCGGCTCTCAAGACGGCCCATGAGCTGCTGACCAGGGGCAGGGGGGACCAGCCGCCGGGTTTCCAGGCCATCCTGCTGGTGACCGATGGGGAGGATCTGGAAGGCGACTGGGAGGCCGAGGCGAAGCGGTGCCTGGACGACGGCATCCGCATCATCCCGGTGGGCGTGGGGACGGCCGAGGGGGGGCTGATCCCGGTGACCGACGACAAGGGCCAACCCGCGGGGTTCATGAAGGGGCAGGACGGGTCGGTGGTCATGAGCCGCCTCGACATGGCATCGCTGGAGAAGCTGGCCGCCCTGAGCGGCGGCAGCGCCTTCCGCATCGGGGTGGACGGCCTGGCAGGGGACAAGCTTTTCGCCGAGCTGGCGCGCCTGGGCAAGCGGGACCTGCAGGACAGGCGGATTTCCGCCTACAAGGAACGTTACCTGTGGCCGCTGCTGCTGGCGTTGATCTGCTTCTGGGCCCGCTGCCTGCTGGAGGCGGGCTGGAGCCGCCAGCGCGGCGGCGCCCTGGCGCAGAAGGGGGCCCTGCTGCTATTGCTGCCGGTGTTCCTGACCGGCGGTCAGGCCTCGGCCGGGATCGTCACGCCCCAGGCCGAAGCCATGGCCAGGGGCCGCCAGGATTACCTCAAGCAGGACTACCAGGGAGCCCTGTCGGAATTCGGGGCCGCCCTGGTGCATGATCCGGATAATCCGCGCATCAGCCTGGCTTTGGGGGAGGCGCTCAGCCGGCTGAAGAAATACGACGATGCGGTGCGGGAATTCGGACGCACCCTGGAGTTGACGGACGATCCGGCGCTGAAGGCGGAGGCCCTCTACAACGCCGGCACCACCCTGCTGGCGGCCGGGAAGGCCCAGGACGCGGTCTCCCGGCTGAAGGAGTCCCTGGCCCTGGATCCCGACCAGCCCGATGCCCTGGCCAACCTTGAACAGGCCCTGGAGCTTTTGCGGCAGCAGCAGCAACAGCAGAAGGATCAACAGCAGAAGCAGCAGGACCAGAACCAGGACCAGCAGAAAAAGGACAAGCAGCAGGACCAGTCCAAGGATCAGCAACAGAAGCAACAGCAGGAGCAGGGGCAGCAGGACCGGCAGCAAAATGACAACCGGCAGGACCGGCAACAGCAGCAGCAGGAGCAGCAGCAGGAACAGCAGGACCAGCAGAAGCAACAGGAGCATCAGAAACAACAGGAGCAGAAAGAGCAGCAGAAGCAGCAGGATCAGGACAAGCAGCAGCCGCAGGCCTCCGAGGGGAAGAAGAACCCGCAGCAGGGGGATGAGGATCTGGACAGGGAGCACGCCCTGCAGGTCCTCAAGGCCCTGGATCGGGATGAGCAGGAGCTGAAGCGGTCGGTCCAGAAGCGTCTCAAGGGCGGAAAACCAAGGAGCGGGAAACGGTGGTAAGGCCCATGGTGGTCAGGGAACGTTGGCGGCGGCGAGGGGCCCGGCCCGGGCTTGGCCTGCTCGTGTTGTTGTTGCTTACGGTCCCGGTGACCGCCCTTGGCACGGGGATCTCCTGCCGGGCCGAGCTGAGCAGCGCCACGGCCAAGCAGGGGGATGTGGTCGTCCTGACGGTGACCGCCGAAGGCGATTTCGGGTGGTCGGCCGACTTCCAGCTTCCCGAGGTCGAGGGCGCCAACCTCGCCGGCGGCGGCACCAGCCAGAGCGTGTCGATGGTCAACGGCCGGACGCAGGCTTCGCTGAGCCGGACCTATTATCTGACGGTGACGGGGCAGAAGGACGTGATCATCGGCCCGGTGCGGGTCAGCGCCGGCAAGGAGCATTGCTCGACCAGGCCCTTGACCCTCAAGGTCGAACCGGGGACGGGCGGCCAGGCCGTGCCGCCGGCGATTACCGGGAACCGGTCCCTGCGGCCGGGAGCCTCCGGAGGCCAGGGGCGGCCGCAGGGGACGGGCCAGGGCGGCAAGCCGGGAGACGAGGTCTTCGTCACCCTGCAAACCGACCAGACCGAGGCCTACGTCGGGCAGCAGATCATCCTGACCTTCAGCTACTGGCGCCGCGTCCAACCCTGGAACAACCCCACCTACACCCCTCCGCGGACCGAGGGTTTCTGGCGGGAGGATCTGGGTACCGAGCGCAACTTCCGCAGGGTCGTGCAGGGGCTCAACTACAGCGTGACCCAGGTCCGCTACGCCCTTTTCCCCACCCGCAGCGGCGACCTGGTCATCGAACCGGCGGAGCTGCGTTTTGCCGGGGATGTCTTCGACCGCTTCTTCGGCTCGCCCTCCCGGCGCCGGGGGCCCAAGGTTCTGCGCACCGATCCGGTGAAGATCACCGTCCACGAGCCGCCCACGCCCCGACCGGAGGGTTTCAGCGGCCTGGTGGCGAGCCAGGTCGATCTGGCCTGCAGCGTGGACCGGGATTCGGTTCAGACCGGCGAGGCGGTCAGCCTGAAGGTGACCCTCAAGTCCGACGGATTCCTCAAGGGGTTCGCGGGGCTCGTGGTCGATCCGCCGGAGGATGCCCAGCTTCACGACGCCACCAACACCTTCGACACCAGCATCATCGGCGACCGGCTGGTCGGCAGCATCGCGTTGGAGAAGATCCTGGTTCCGCAACGGCCAGGGGTCATGCGGACGCCGCCCGTGGAACTGGTCTGGTTCGATGCCGGCAGCCGACGTTACCGCACGGCCACGGCCACGGTCCGGACCGTCATGGTGGGCGGGGAGGATCTGACCACCGGCCAGAAAGACACCTCGGGTTTCCTGCGGGCCGGGCTGACCAGGGTCGGTCGGGACCTGGCCTTCATTCACCCGGCGCCGCGCCACCTGCGCCGCGCAGGCCGGGTGTTCACAGCCGGCCCCCTGTGGTGGGTGCTGCTCGTGCTGCCGGTGATCCTGCTGGGGGTGCTGAAGGTCTACCTGGCGCGGGTTTCGGCGGCGGCCAGGGACCCCGAAGCCAGGCGGCGCAAGCAGGCCTGGGCCAGGGCCCGGACCCTGCTGGACGAGGCCCGTCGCCTGGATGACACCATGGGCATCTGCACCGCCGTGGCCCGGGCCGTGCGGGGCTATGTCGCCGACTGCACGGGGGTGCCCGAGGCCGAGGTCGAGGCCGGAACCGTACGCGCTTTCGCCGCGGATTTGATGCCTCCAGAGGATGGCGAGCGCCTGGTGGATATCCTCATGCTGTGCGATGGCATCCGTTTCGGGGGCACCGAGGCAGCCCGGCCGGCGGACCTGGTCGCCGAGACCAGGGACAAGCTGTCACAGTTGGATCGAGCTCGTACCCGCCGCCGTCCCGGCAAGTCGTCTGCGACCGCCCTCTTGCTGCTGGTCGCCCTCGGTTTGTGGGTCGCGTGGCCAGGATCAGCGGCCGCCGTGGAGGATGATCCGCAGCGTTTGCTGGCCGAGGGAAACCAGGCCTACACGGCCGGTGACCTGGACCAGGCCGTCAAGGCCTACGTGCGGGTGCTGGATCTGGGCGTGGACGATGCGGTTCCTCATTTCAACCTGGGCAACGCGTACGCCCGGCAGGGTAGGCTGGGCAAGGCGGTGGCCAGTTACCTCAGGGCGTTGCGGCTGGCCCCCCGGGACCGGGACATCCGCCGGAACCTGGCTCTGGTCAGGCGGAACCTGCGGGATATCGAACTGGCCGACCAGTCCCTGCCCCTGTTCATCGCCCAGGCTGCCCAGGCGGCGGGCTGGCTGTCCCTGACCGAATGGGGGGTGGTGGTCCTGGTCCTGGTGTGGATCCTGTGCGGCCTGGCCGCCTGGAGCATGGTGACCGGAAACCGGTCCGATGGCCTGCGCCGCGGCATGCTGGCGGCAGGGGCGGTGCTGGCGCTGTCAGCGTTCGTGGCCGGATGGCGTTACTACCAGGAGGAGATCATTCACCAGGGGGTCGTGGTCGGCGGCACCGTCGAGGTGCGGTCAGGGCCCGCCGAGAGCTTCCCGGTGCTCTTCGAGGTCCATGACGGCTTGACGGTCCACCTGAATGCCACCAGCGACCGATGGAGCCGGATCAGCCTGGGAGGCGACTGGACGGGGTGGCTGCCGGCCGACCAGGTCGAAGCGGTGGACCGGGCTCTTCCCCCTCAGGGACGGTAGACCGCGGAGGTGGAGGGCGTCTCCCTGACCATGACGTCGGCCAGCAGGGGCAGGCCGGGCTTGAGCCGCTCGTAGACCCACACGGCCAGGTGCTCGGCGGTGGGATTCTCCAGGCCCGGGATCTCGTTCAGGCAGTGGTGATCAAGCTCCTCCAGGAGGGGCTTGCAGGCCCGGGAGATCTCCCCGTAATCGATGACCCAGCCCAGCGCGGGATCCAGATCCCCCTCCACGCCCAGGACGATGCGGTAGGTGTGGCCGTGAAGCCGCTTGCATTTGTGGCCCGGAGGGACCTCGGGCAGCCAGTGGGCGGCGTCGAAAGTGAACTGCTTGGTGATGCGCATGGCCACGGCTCCCGGTTCGTCTGGTCCGACAGTTGCTTCCCGATGCCCAAGATAAGTCGGGGCCTGCCCGGGGCGCAATCCCGGTCCTTTTCCCGGATATTTTGTTCAAGGAACCGTGCAATTTGCCGACAGGATGGGGTAGGGGACCCGATTCCGAATCGGGGCATGGCAACAGGATCCGACCCGAAAGGGATAGCTTGGCAACGTCTACCGGCGAACTGCAGGATATTCTCGGCACCCTGGACAACCTGCGGGCGCGCGTGGAAGCGATGTCCGCGGCCAGGCCTGCACCGGAACAGCCAGTGGCTGCGACCGCGGAACCGACGGTTACCGAAAGGACCTTGGCCAGGGAACCGGGTGGGCTGGATGCCGCCCAGACGGCCATGCTGCTGGGTGGCCTCGGGCGGATGAACGGCCTGCACCAGCAGCGCGAATTCGTCGAATTCTTCTGCCGCCTCGCGCGGCAGAGCGGGCTGCGCCTGCTGTTGCTCAAGCGCTGGACCAGCGGATTGCAGGTGTACCACGAGGAAGGCGTGAAGCTGCCCGAGGAGGCCCGCAAGAAGAGGTCCGACGGCCGGGCGCCGATCCCTTTGGCCAAGGGGGATATCTTCGTTTCCGTGGCCGAGGAGACCACCGTCTACGCGGGCCCGGTCCCCGCGCGGAATTTTCCCCTGGATCTGACCCTGATGCTCGGCCGTGGCGCCAAGGACCGCCGCATCATCATCCTGCCCCTGCCCAGCCAGGGCCACTGGAACACCTTCCTCTACCTCGACGGGGATGATGGGGATGGTCCCTGGCTGGTGCTGGCCGAGGTGCTGGCCCGGTACGCCTTGTCCCGGATGTACCTGCTGGAAAAAGGCGTGCACCTGCGGGAGGGCAGGGTCGACGCCATCTTGAAATCCGAGCTGGCGCGGCGGGGGGAGGCCCGCCGTAGCAGGGTGGTCCGGGAAGAGGCCCCGGCACCCGCCCAGGCTGCCACCCGTCCGGCGGTTCCGGAGAAACTTCCCGCGCAGGAACATCAGGAGCATCCTGCACCTGCTCGACCTGAAACCGAGGCGGCGGCGGTGGATGAGGATACCTTCGCCATGATCGAGCAGGCCCTGCGCGGCGGTAGAAAAACCTCGTCGCCCCCGCCTTCCGAGCCCCCAGCCGGCCCGGTTGCCGACCCCGTCGCCGGCCCGGTTGCCGCCCCCGGAGCCGAGGCTGCGGCCGGCCCGGTTGCCGACCCCGACGCCGAGGCTGCCGCCGGCCCGGCCGAGGCTGCGGACATGACCGCGGCTTGCCCCCTGCCCAGCGCGGGGTTCAAGCAGCTGCGGCCCGAGGACATCCTCCACCACAGCGGCGAGTTGCCGGCCCTGCCCAAGGCGGCCTGCCACATCATGGCGGTCATCGAGGATCCCAAGACCACGGCCACCCGCCTGGAACGCGCCTTGGCCATGGACCAGGCCCTGACGGCCAAGGTCCTGCGCATCGCCAACAGCCCGTTCTACGGGGCGGTCCGGGAGATCAAGACCGTCAGCGAATCAATCGTGCGCCTGGGCTTCGTGGCCATCCGCAACTGGACCCTGGTCACGGCGGCGCGTTCGGTTTTCCTGGCGCCGGGGGCGGGGATCCTTTACCGCAAGATCTGGCAGCAATCGGTGATGTCGGCCATGGCCGGCCAGCTGGTGGCCCAGGAGGCGCGGCTGCGGGATCCCGAGACGGTGTTCATCGGCGGGTTGATGCAGAATATCGGCCAGCTCGTGCTCGCGCGCAGCAATCCGGAATTCTTCCAGGAGATCCTGCTGGAAAGCACCAGCACGGGCAAGCCCTACCATGTGATCGAGCGCAATCTGCTGGGCTACGACCACGGCGAGCTGGGGGCCCTGCTGATCAGGGAATGGAACCTGAGCCCGGACCTGGAGGAGGCCGTCCGCTGGCACCACCGCTTCGATGATCCACGGGCCAAGAACGCGCGCATCGCGGCCATGATCGCCCTGGGCGAGGAGATTGCCTGGTGCAGCGGAGCGGCCGCAGAGGGCGCGGATGCCGACGGGCAGGACCAGGAGGGCCAGGAAATTCCGGTGAGCAAAGCGGCGCGATTCCTCGGTTTTTCCGCCGAGAAGATAGCTTCGCTCACGGCCCAGGCGGCGAGCCTCAAGATCGATCCGCATTTCTTCAGCTGATCAACCCGACCTATTTCTCAGGCTCCTCGGCCGGCGGCTCGAAATGCCGGCGGCAGCGGGCCTCGTAGGTCTCGGAGGCCCCCACCAGGATCTGATCCTTGGCGGAGGTCAGGCGCTGGGTGAAGTTGGCGGGGTCGCCGCAGGTCATGCAGATGGCCAGCTGCTTGGTGATGTATTCCGCCGAGCACATCAACTGGGGCATGGGGCCGAAAGGCCGGCCCCGGTAGTCGAGATCCAGACCCGCTATGATGACCCTCTTGCCCTGGTTCGCCAGCTTGTTGGCCACCGCGATGATGTGTGCGTCGAAAAACTGGCCTTCGTCGATGGCCACCAGCTCGGTCCGGTCGTCGACCATCTGCATGATATCCTCGATATCCGTCACGGCGATGCCAGGCAGTTTCTGCTGGCTGTGGGAGACGATATCGGTGCTGTTGTAACGGTCGTCTATGCCGTGCTTGAAGATCTGCACCCTGCGCTTGGCTATCTGGGCGCGTCTGATCCGCTTGATGAGCTCTTCGCTTTTGCCGCTGAACATGGGGCCGCAGATGACCTCGATCCAGCCGGTCTTGCCGTTGACGATCTGCATGGTTCTCCATTCCTGTCTTTCGGTCACGGGGATGATAATTTATCCTAGTCGAGGCGTCGAGGCCAGAACTCTGTCCCTGCCGGTCGCCGGGGCGGGCCAACCCTGATCGAAAGCGGAACCAGATATGTGGACACGCAGTGATTTCGGCTGCCTGTGCAGCCCGCCGGTGATCGGCATGGTGCACCTGCAGCCCCTGCCCGGATCTCCCGGCTGGGCAGGTGATTTCCGGACCGTGCTCGAGGCGGCCCTGACCGATGCCGACAACCTGGTCGCCGGGGGCGTGGGCGCCCTGATGGTGGAGAACTTCCACGACGTTCCGTTTTATCCCGGGCCGGTGCCGGCGGTCACGGTCGCGGCCATGACCCGGATCATAGCCGCCATCGCCTCGGGCCACGGCGGCCTGCCGGTGGGGGTCAACGTCCTGCGCAACGATGCCGAGGCGGCCCTGGCCGTGGCCGCGGCGGTCGGGGCTGCTTTCATCCGGGTCAACGTCCACTCCGGGGCGGCGGTCACCGATCAGGGGACCATCGAGGGCCGGGCCTGGCATACCCTGCGGCTGCGCCGGGAGTTGTGTCCGGACGTCGGCATCCTGGCGGACGTGAGGGTCAAGCACGCCAGGCCCCTGGCGCCGCGCCCGCTGGCCGAGGAGGCCGGGGACCTGCGCCTGCGGGGGCTGGCCGACGGGATCATCGTCACCGGCGCTGCGACCGGCAGCGGGGCCGAAGTGGCCGACGTGGAAGCCGTCCGTGCCGCGGTTGCCGATTGTCCGGTCCTGGTCGGCAGCGGGGTCACCTCCGCAAGCATCGGCTCCTTCGCCCGCGCGGCGGACGGCGTCATCGTGGGCACGGCGTTGAAGGAACCCGGGGGGGGCAAATTCGCGGCGGTTTCGACCGCCCTGACCCGTGACCTGGTCGCGGCCTGGAACCGGTCCGGCCGCACCGCCAAGGAGACGTCATGAATATCCTGGTGACCGGTGGGGCGGGGTTCATCGGCTCGAACTTCGTGCGCCACCTGCTGACCGCCTCGGACGACACCATCGTCAACCTCGACCTGCTGACGTATGCGGGCAACCTGGAGAACCTTGCCGGCTGCGAGGACGACCCCCGCTACCGCTTCGTCAGGGGGGATATCAAGGACCGCGCCCTGGTGCGCCGGGTCATGAACGATTTCCGGATCTCCGCGGTGGTCCACTTCGCCGCCGAAAGCCACGTCGACCGCTCCGTGGAAGGGCCCGAGGCCTTCGTGGCGACCAATGTCATGGGTACGGAGATCCTGCTGGAAGAGGCCAGGCGCGCCCAGGTGGAGCGCTTCGTCATGGTCTCCACGGACGAGGTCTACGGTTCCCTGGGCGACAAGGGCGCCTTCACCGAGACCACGCCCCTGGCTCCCAATTCCCCCTATGCGGCCAGCAAGGCCGCGGCCGATCTGCTGTGCCGGGCCTTTCACCGCACCTTCGGCTTTCCGGTCCTGATCACCCGCTGCAGCAACAACTACGGGCCTTACCAGTTTCCCGAGAAGCTGATCCCCCTGATGATCGCCAACGCCCTGGAGGATCGCCCCCTGCCTGTCTACGGCGACGGCCAGAACGTGCGCGACTGGCTGCACGTGTCCGACCATTGCCGGGCCGTGGACCTGGTCCTCAGGTCCGGCGTTCCCGGCGAGGTCTACAACATCGGGGGCTGCAACGAGAAAAGAAATCTGGACCTGGTGCAGCTGCTGGTCGACGAGCTGGGCAAGAGCCGGGACCTGATCACCTTCGTGCCCGACCGCCCCGGCCATGACCGCAGGTACGCCATCGATGCCGGCAAGATCAGCCGCGAACTGGGCTGGCGGCCGACCGTGACCTTCGCTGCGGGCATGGCCGACACCGTGAAGTGGTACCTGGACCACCAGGACTGGCTGCAGCAGGTGCGCAGCGGCAGATACCGCGAGTACTACGACCGCATGTACGGCGCCGGCGGCCGCCACGAGCCGGAAGAAGGCCGATCGTGAGCACCGGCTGCACCTTGAGCGGCGGGCGGCGGTTGACCCTGGCGTCCACGGTCGTCGGGAGGTTGCGTTGCGGCGTTCTGGAACTGGACCGGGTTCATGTGGATCAGGGCCGGGGGGCGGCCCTGGAAACCCTGGAGACCGCCGCCCGGCAACGGGAGCGCTACGCGGGGCTGGCCCCGGCGGCCATCGAACCCCTGGCCGCGGCCCGGACGCTGTACAAGGCGTTCGGCATGGACCCTTCCCGCCACAGGCCCAGCAGCGAGGCGCTCCTGCGGCGTGTGCTCAAGGGTAAGGACCTGTACCGGATCAACAGCGCGGTGGACTGCTGCAACCTGGCGTCCCTGACCTTCCTCTTGCCCGTCGGGATGTATGACCTGGACCGGGTGCAGGGTGATGTCGAGGTGCGCGTGGGGGCCGAGGGCGATTCCTACGCCGGGATCCGCAAGGGTCCGGTCAACGTGGGCGGGCGCCTGGCCTTGTACGATGACGAGGGACCCTTCGGTTCGCCCACGAGCGATTCGGACCGGACCAGCGTGCAGCTGGAGACCACGCGGGTGCTGGCGGTGATCTTCGCTCCGGACCGGTACCCGGAAGAAAAAATGGCGGAAAACCTGGCCCTTTTCGCCGCCTTGTTCGGCCGGCATTGCGGGGCCGAGGTCGCCGGGCGGAGGTGCCTGGGCTGGAGGATGGAAGCATGAAACGGATGGCGATGGGTATCCTGCTGGCCGCCGTGGCCGCGTTCGCGGGGACGGCCGGCGCCGCGGCCGTTCCGGAGACCATGCTGGCCCGGGTCAGGGTTCTGGCCGGTCCCGACCTGGCGGGGCGTGGCGCGGGCAGCTGCGGCGGGCATGCCGCCGGTGACACGGTGGCGCGTTGGTTCGCGGCAGCGGGCCTCCAGCCGGCCTGCCGCGGGTCATGGTTCCAGGAGTTCCCCCTGTACGGCCAGGGCTGGAGCGGCCAACCCCTGGACGGCAGGACCGGGCGCAACGTGGCGGGCATCCTGCCAGGTAGCGGCCCTCTGGCCACGCGTTACGTCCTGGTCAGCGCCCATTACGACCATCTGGGCCGCAGCGACGGCGACAGCACCTGCGCACCGCCGGCGCCGGATGCCTACTACCCCGGAGCCAACGACAACGCCTCGGGGGTGACGGTCCTGGTCGATCTGGCCCTGCATGCCCGCCGTGGCGGGGCAGGGCAGGCCGAAGTCCGGCGCAGCGTGCTGTTCGTCAGCTTCGATGGGGAAGAGGTCGGGTTGCAGGGCTCGGCCTACATGGCCGGCCACATGCCTGTCCCCCTGGACAGCCTCGATGCGGTGATCAACATGGATACGGTGGGCCAGATGGGGCAGGGCAAGCTGTACGTCAGCGGCATCGGCACCACAGCTGCCTTCGCCGGGATCGCCCGGGCGGCCGGCTGGCAGGGGCTGGATCTTTCCCTGGCCCCCGGCGGCTGGTCCGGCAGCGACCATATGACCTTCGACCGGTTGCACGTCCCCGTGCTTTTTCTTTTCGGGGGACCCTACCCCCAGTACAACCGTCCGGCCGATACCTGGGATTCCCTGGATTCCCTGGCCCTGGACAAGGTCGCCCACTATGCCGGGGCCCTGCTGGATCTGGTGCGCCAGGAAGCGGGGCCCCTGCCGTGGCGGGAAACGGCTCCGCCGGAAGCCGCGGTCGAGACGGCCGTGGAGGGCAATCGCCGGACCTGGCTGGGGACCATGCCCGACTTCGACTCCGGGGTGTCAGGCTACAAGATCGGCGGGGTGTTCGACGGCAGCCCCGCCGCGGCCGCGGGTCTGGCGGCCGGGGATGTGCTGGTGCGGCTGGGCGGCAAGGAGGTGACCGACCTGGCCACGTTCACCCGGGCGTTGCGGTCGTTCGATCCGGGATCTCCGGTGGAGATCACGGTGCTGCGCGGAGGGCGCTCCCTGAACTTCACCGTGGTGCTGGGTGATCGTTCCGATCGGCGCTGATCGTTTCTTTGTCCTCCTGCAACCGGAGCTGGGGGCAGTCGTGTTCGCTTGTCGGCTCGCCCGGTTCGACGTGGACGAACACCCTCGAGACATTGTCCACCCCCGACAGGACCGCCTGCTCCACCTGGTGGGCGATCTCGTGGGCCGCGCCGATGGTGTGGGCCGGGTGGATGGAGATGCGCAGATCAGCCAGATAGCGCGAGCCCCGTTGCCTGGCCTTGATGTCCCGCACCTCCTGGACGCAGGCCACCTGCCCGGCGGCCTGCCGGATGGCCGTCACCAGCGAGGGGTCGGGCATGGTGTCCATCAGGGTCATGACGTTTTCCCGCAGCAGGCTCCAACCCATGCGCGTGATGAACAGGGCGATGACCAGGGCGGCCAGGTTGTCAAGCTGGGGCCAGCCCAGCTGGGCGCCGCCGATGCCCAGGGCCGCGGCCATGGAACTGATGGCATCGCTGCGGTGCATGGCGCCGTTGGCCTGCAGGGCCGGGCTGTTGTGCCTCTTGCCCACCGCCAACGTATAGCGGGCCATGACCTCCTTGACCGCCACGGAGATGAGCGAGGCCCACAAGGCGATCAGGCCGGGGGCAGGGTGCTCGCCCCGGATCAGCTCCACCACGGCGCTGCGCCCGATCAGGAACGCGGTCAGGAGCATGAAGCCGGCGACAATCACCGCACCCAGGGTCTCGAAGCTCTGGTGTCCATAGGGGTGGTTGGCGTCGGGGGGTCGGTTGGCGGCCTTCAGGGCCAGCAGGATCCCGATATCGCTGAGCACGTCGGCCAGGCTGTGGAAGCCGTCGGCGATCAGGGCCGTGCTGCCGGCGGTCAACCCGAAGACGATCTTGCCCGCGGAAAGCCCGATGTTGCCCGCCATGCCCACGGTGGTGCACCCGACCGGACTCATCAACAAGGTGCTGGCGGAAAAGCCGGGCCCGGTTGCCCGGCGATGCTCCTGCATGATGTCAGCCCACCTCGGGTTCGTCCGGATACATGGCCGCAATGACGGCGGCGTATTTCTTCGCGATGGCGAAGCGCTTGACCTTCAAGGTGGGGGTCAGCTCCCCGCCGTCCAGGGTCAGCTCACGGGGCAGCAGGGTGAATTTCTTGATCTGGCTGAAACCGGGCAGATTGTGGTTCTGCCGTTTGACGATGCCCTCGAACAGGGCCTGGACGGCCGGATCGGCGATGAGCTGCTCGTCCCCGGCCACGTCGATGCCCCGGCCGCGGGCGAATTCCCGCAGGTTCTCCAGATCGGGGATGATCAGGGCGGTCAGGTATTGCCGGCGGTCCCCGATGACGACCACCTGGGCCACGTACTTGTCGGTGACGAAGGCGTTTTCGATGGGTTGGGGCGCGATGTTCTTGCCGCCGGCGGTGACGATCAGGTCCTTCTTGCGGTCGGTGATGAACAAAAATCCATCCTCGTCCAGATGGCCGATATCGCCGGTTGCCAGCCAGCCGTCCTCGTCCAGGATCTCCCGGGTCGCCGCCTCGTTGTTGAAATAACCGAGCATGACCTGGGGCCCGCGGCCCATGATCTCGCCGTCCTCGGCGATGCGGATCTCGGTGTCGGGAATGGCGCGGCCGACACTGCCGAAGCGCTGGGCACCGAAGTTGTTGCAGGTCAGCACGGGCGAGGTCTCGGTCAACCCGTACCCTTCGAGGATGGTCATGCCCGCGGCGTTGAAGAACTTGTTTATCTTGGGGTTCAGGGGCGCCCCGCCTGAAACCATGAACCGTATGCGCCCGCCGAGCTTGGCTCGCAGCTTCTTGAACACCAGGGCGTCGGCGATCTTCAGCCTGAACTTCATCCAGGCCGAAGGCCGCTTGCCGTCGGCCTGCAACTCGGCCGCCTCGATGCCCAGGTTGCGCGCCCAGAAGAAGATGTTCTTGCGCGGGAAGCCGGCAGACATGGCCAGGGCCAGGACCTTGGCGTAGATCTTCTCGTAAAGCCTGGGCACGCTGATCATGATGGTCGGTTTGACGTCGAGGATGTCGACAGGTACGGTGTCCATGCGCTGGGCGTAGGCGATGCCGACGCCCGAACTCAAGGTGGTGTAGAACCCGGCCATCCGTTCCAGCACATGGCTCAGGGGCAGGAAGGACAGGCAGCGGTCGTCGGGCTCGAACCTGATGATGCTGCGGATGGCCTGCACGTTGGAGACGAAGTTCCAGTGGCTCAGGACCACGCCTTTGGGATTGCCGGTGGTTCCGGAGGTGTAGATAATGCTGCACGGAGCATGGGGGTCGGTCTGCTCGCATTCCTCGGCCGGCGCCGGAGGGTTCTGCTCGGCCAGGTTCCGGCCTATCTGCAGCAGCTTGGCGAAGGTCAGGGTCTCCGGGAAACGGGTGGGCTCGAAGGTGACAACCTCCCGCAGGAAGGGCATCCGTTCCCGCAGGGGCTGGATCTTGGCCGCCTGCTCCTCGGTGGAAACCATGATGGCCGCCGGTTTGCAGTCCTCGAGGATGAAGGCGATGGTCTCCTCGAGCAGGGTCGGATAGATCGGCACGGTCACGCACCCGGCGCACATGATGCCGAGGTCGGACAGGGCCCACTCCAGGCGGTTCTCGGACAGCAGGGCCACCTTCTCGCCGGGCTTGATGCCCAGGGAACGCAGCCCCAGACGGAGTGCGCGGACGCGGTTCAGGGCCTCGTCGCTGGAGACATCCCGGTAGGTTCCGTCCGTGTCCCGGTACGAAAAGCAGTCTGGGCGCGGGAACTCCCGCACGGCGGCCTGGAACAGTTCGGGAATGGTCTGGATAGGCATGGCACGCTCCGGGCTGGGGTGTGAAAGGACGGTTCCACCGCTGCTCATGCTTACCCGCCGCGCGGAATTTGTCAATGACCCTGATCATTCAAGGACCGGAGGGATTGGTGATGGCGCCAGCGTGGGATGAGAAGGCCCTGACCGGGTTGCGGACAGACCTGCAGGCCTGGTTCACCGCCAACAAGCGCGACCTGCCCTGGCGCGGGCGGGATTCCCTGTACGCCATCTGGATTTCCGAGATCATGCTGCAGCAGACGGTGGTCAACGCCGTCATCCCGTATTACCGCCAATTCATGGCCCGTTTTCCCGACGTGGAGAGCCTGGCCCGGGCGGATCTGGAGGAGGTTCTGGAGCTCTGGTCCGGCCTGGGATACTACCGTAGGGCCCGCCTGCTGCACCGGGCGGCGCGGCTGGTCACCTCGGAACTGGGGGGAGAATTGCCCCGGACCCGGGACCAGTGGCTCGGATTGCCGGGGGTGGGGGACTACGCCGCCGGCGCCATCGCCAGCCTGGGGCTGTCCGAGTGCGTGCCCGCGGTGGACGCCAACGCCCGCAGGGTGCTGGCGCGGTGGCTCTGCGCCGATGCCGCCTGCGTCGCCGCCATGACCCCCGGCCGGCTTGCCGGATTGGCGGCCGAGGCGGTCGACCCTCGCGCGCCGGGTGACTGGAACGAAGCGGTCATGGAGCTGGGGGCTCTGGTCTGCCGCGCCGACAACCCGCGGTGTGGTGAATGTCCGGTCCGCCGCTGGTGCCGGTCCGGACGGGCCGGTACAGCTGCCGCCGTGGGCGGTGCGGCGCCGCGGCCCCCCACGATGCCGGTGGTCCTGGCGCACCTGGTGGTCACCTGGCGGGGCCGGGTCCTGCTTGCTCCTCCGGGAGAGGCTCCCGTTGCTGCCGTTGCGGCGGATGACCAGGCCGTGCGCGACGATTTCACGGGTCTGCACCCGGGGCTGTTCGGCCTGCCCACCTCCGCCTGGCTCGAGCCGGGTGCGGACCTGGACCCGGAGAGGTTGTGGAGGCCCTTCCTGAAAGCCGGCGGGGTCCGGACGTCGTGGGGGGCGTTGTCGACGGCGGGAACTTGCCGCCACGCCATCACCCGGTATCGTCTGAAAATACAAGTGCATACCCTGCCGTTGCCCGCCTCGGCACCGGATCGAAGGTTCGCCTGGCCGGCAGGGTGGCGGTTTCACCCCTGGCCTCTCGATGGCCTGCCGGTATCGCGGCAGGCGGGCAAAGTGCTGGCATCGGTCCTGGGGTCATGAGGTTGACAATCCGGCTGCAATCGACCTTTTTTGCCTGGGGGTCGCAACGGGAATGGACACAGAGGTAGGTTGAGCACATGCTTCAGATCACAAGGCAGACCGAGTACGCCATCAGGGGTCTTCAGGAACTCGCCCGCAGGGATCCTTCCCACCCCATCCAGCTCAAGGTCATCGCGGCCTCCTGCGAGGTGTCGGAGGCTTTTCTGGCCAAGATCTTCCAGATGCTGGCCCAGGCCGGGATCGTCAAGTCGCACCGGGGGGTCAAGGGCGGTTTCAGCATGGGCCGCCCCGCCGAGGATATCACCCTGCGTGAGATCGTCGAGGTCTGCGAGGGAGGCATCGCCCTCAACCACTGCCTGCGCAAGGTCGACCCCTGCAAGGACGTCGACACGTGTTCGGTGGCCGAGGTCTGGCGCCGGGCCCAAACTGCCCTGACCGGGGCCCTCGAGGAAACCAGCCTGGCCGATGTGATCTGAGTCCCTGCTCTTTTTCCGCGATCCTGAAGCCCTTCTCCCCCTGGAGGAGGGCTTTTTCTTGGGGGCTAGGCGGGCCGGGAGCGGCGGCGGCGCAGCTGGCCGCAGGCCGCGGTGATGTCCTGGCCGCCGCTGGCGCGGATGAAGGCGCCGATGCCGGCATCGGTCAGGACGCGCTGGAAGGCGAGGGTCCGCTCGGGGCCTGGGGCGGTCTGGTCGTCGTCATCCAGAGGGTTCAGGGGGATCAGGTTGACCTTGAAGGGGCGGTGCCGCAGAAGATCCGCCAGGCGCCTCGCCTGGTTCAGATGGTCGGTCCTGCCCTCGATCAACACCCAGGCGATGGTGCCCTTGCGCCCGCTGCGTTTCCCGTAGCGCTCGGCCAGGTCCAGGACCTCGGTCACGGGCGTGCGCCCGGGGACGGGCATGACGGCCTTGCGCTCGGCGTCGTCGCTGCCGCCCAGGCTCAAGGTCAGGCCCACCGCCAGGTCCGAGGCCAGCAGCCGGCGCAGGCCGTCGCCCGGGCCGCTGGTGGAGATCCTGATCCGCCGCCGGGAAAACCCCAGGCACCTGGCATCCAGCATGATGCCGATGGCCGACTCCAGGGCGGGGAAATTGTCGAGGGGTTCGCCCATGCCCATGAACACGATGTTGGGATGGCCGTCGCTGCCGGGCAAGGGCTCCCGGTCCAGATCCTGCCGCAGCAGCAGCACCTGCTGGATGATCTCGCCGGGCACAAGGCCGCGGACCAGCCCGCCGCGCGCGGTGGCGCAGAAACGGCAGGCCATCCGGCAGCCGACCTGGGTGGACAGGCAGAAGGTCACGTGGTCGGCCATGGGAATGATGACGCTCTCGATGGTGTGGCCGTCCCGCAGGCCGAACAGGAACTTGCGCGTGCCGTCGCCGGAGACCTGCCGCTCGACCTGCTTGAGCGCGCGCAGGTCGCACGCCTCGGCCAGACCCGCGCGCAGCACGCCGGGGATGTTGGCCATCGCCTCCCATGACAGGACCGGGTGCCGGTACAGCCAATCCAAAAGCTGCCGCGCCCGGAAGGCGGGTTGGCCGCGATCGGTGACCAGGGTTTCGAGGTCCTCCGGTGCCAGGCTGTGCAGAAGTTCCTTCAAGCGTGGTCCTCTCTGGAGGCGGAGCTGCGGATGACGGTCGATCCCGATATCATGTTCCGGATGACAACATGCGGGGTGTCGTCCACAATGTGGCCGTGACGCCACGAGGTGGCAAGTATGCAGGCGGGCCTCCGGCACCGGTGGCCATCAAATCCTGGGGAGCGAACGGTGAAGAAGATCCTGGTCGTCGATGACGAAGCCGCCATCCGGGAGACCCTGGAACAGATCCTGGGCTACGAGGGCTACCATGTGCAGAAGGCCGGATCCGGACCCGAGGCCTTGCAGCTGATGTCCTCAGGGCTGCCGGATGTGGTCCTGCTGGACGTCAAGATGCCGGGGATGGACGGCTTCGAGGTCCAGCAGCAGGTGGCGGCTCGGGGCTGGGATGTCCCGATCATCGTGATCTCCGGGCACGGCAACATCGAAACCGCCGTGGAGGCGGTGCGCAAGGGCGCCTATGATTTCCTGGAAAAACCCCTGGACCGCTCCCGGTTGCTGCTGACCATCGCCAACTGCCTGGGGCACCACAAGGTGGTCAGGGACAACCGCGTTCTCCAGCAGCAGCTGCTCGAGGGGCCTCCCCTGGTGGGCGACAGCCCGGCCATGCTGCAGGTCAAGGACTTCATCACCAAGGTCGCCGCCAGCGACGCCACGGTCCTGATCACCGGGGAGAACGGCACGGGCAAGGAGCTGGTGGTCAAGGCGATCCACCGCGCCAGCTCCCGGGCCGACAGGCCCCTGGTGGAAGTCAATTGCGCGGCCATCCCCCGCGACCTGGTCGAGAGCGAATTGTTCGGTCACGAGAAGGGCAGTTTCACCGGGGCCGACCGCCCGCGGACCGGGAAGTTCGAGCAGGCCGACGGGGGCACCCTGTTCCTGGACGAGATCGGGGATATGAACGAGCAGGCCCAGGCCAAGGTTCTCAAGGCCGTGGAGGAGAGCCGCTTCCAGAGGGTGGGTGGGGACGAGACCAGGGAGGTGGACGTCCGGATCATCGCGGCCACCAACAGGGACCTGACGGCCCCGGATTCCGGCTTCCGGCAGGACTTGTTTTTCCGCTTGAACGTGCTGGCGATCCACTTGCCGCCCCTGCGGGAAAGGGGGGATGATGTCGAGCTGCTGCTGAACTGGTTCATGGCCGACCTGGGACGCAGGCTCAAGCGCAAACCCCTGCGGTTCCACCCCGACGCGCTGGCGATCCTGAAGGCCTACTCCTGGCCGGGGAATGTGCGAGAATTGCGTAACCTCGTGGAAAGACTGTTGATTATGGCTGCCGGGGAGACCGTCAAGCCCGTGGATCTGCCGCCCATGAATGTGGTGGCTCAGGAGGCGGGCATGGAGGAGGGGCTGCTGGCGTGCGGCGATTTCCAGGAGTTCAAATCGCGCAGCGAGGCGATATTTCTGCAACACAAGTTGCGGGAGAACCTCTATAATGTTTCCAGAACGGCTGAGGCGCTGGGCATGCAGCGAAGCAACCTCTACAAGAAGATCGCCAAGTACGGTTTGCAGACCCAGCCCGATTTCGGGTAGTTGACGGGAGGCTTGAATTTCCGTACATATTCTTGAGGGAGGTACATCTTTACCCCGGTGGGGCGTTCAGTACCGGGCATGGATTGCAGCCGACGGGATGTTTTTCTGGAGGAGAGGCCATGAAAAGGGTTGTTCTGATGCTGGTTTTCCTGGTCGCATGGAGCGTGGCTCTGCCCGCCGTGCACCACGGGAGCGCTCTAGCCGGTGACCAGGGAACCGTGACTGACGGTGATGCCCATGATGGCAATGGTGGCAGGGTCTTCGATTCCTACGGGGCGGCCGATGATGGTGGCGACGGTGATCCGGGCGATGCCGGGGATGGGTACGGCTATGCCGACGATACCAGCGGCACGGGTCTGCAGGGCTACCAAGACGTCGATCCCCAGTGGTGGGATTTCCTGTTGCAATTGTTGATGGAGGTCCAGGCGGAGATCCTGCAATAGATGGCAGGAGTCGTCGCTATCTGAAAGTTGATCCGGATCACCGATCCACTTCCTCGCCAAGGGATGCGGTTGATGCAAGAACGGTATGATAGCCGAAAAAACCTGGATGGGGATTCCTCACGGATCCTGCCGTCCCTCAGCGCTGAGGACTGCATCCGCCTCGAGGAGATCGCCGACCTCCATTTCCACGCCTCCGCCTATTCTTCCTCCCTGGACTACTACCGCCAGCTCTGCCGGCCCGACATCCTGGCCCGCATGCCCCGCCAGCAGGCCTTCCGCCTGCTGCGCAAGTCCATCGACGCGGCCATCCTGCTGGGGGATTTCCACCATGTGGACCACCTGCTGGCCCACGCCGATGCCTTGCTGGCCGAAGCCCCGGTCGAGGATCCCGAACTCGCGGCGATCACCAGAGCCATCTTCCAGACCCGCAGGGCCACGGCCTTGCGTGAACGGGGCAGGCTCAACGATGCCCTGAACCTCGGCAAACGTGCCTTCTCCGTGCTGGCGATGACCGACCTGCATGCCGATGTCGCCATCCTTCAGGTCGGCATGGGGATCTGCTACATGCGCCTGGGCAAGCTGGAAAAGGCCGAGGAATTCTTCGGCGACGGCCTGGCCACCTTCCGCCGCATCGGCCATGACCTGGGGGTGGCCAACCTCCTGAACAACCTGGCGCTGATCCACAAGATCCGCTGCCGTTGGAGCAAGTCCCTGGACCTGATGGACCGCGCCGTGGAGCTGGCCCGGAGCATCGGCGCCAGCCATTTGCTGCCCGGTTTCTACCTCAACCAGGCCCTCGTGCTGCAGAAGACGAACAATCTCGGCGAGGCCCGCGGTTTGCTCGAGAAGGGCTTGCGGCTGGCCGTCAGCCTCGGCGACCGGTTGCGGCGCACGCGAATCCTGCTGGCGTACGGGCGCCTGGAGATTTTGGCCGGACGCCTGGCCCGGGCCGAGGAGATGATCCTCGAGGGCAAGACCCTGGCCGACGAATTCGGGCTCCTGCGTGAGTCCACCATCGCCGACGAATACCTGGGCGATGTGCTGCTGGGGAGGGGCGACCTGGAAAAGGCCCGTTTCAATTACGGGCTGGGTCTGGAAAAGGCCCGCCGCATCGCTTCGGGGAACGATCTGGAAGGTGAACTCCAGCGCCGTGTGGGGCAGGCCCTGCTTCTGGCCGGTGATCATCCCCAGGCCGTTGCGGTCAGCCAGGCCGCCATCGCGGTCTGCGAAAAGTGCGGTGAGGATTTCGAGATCGGATTCTGTCACCTTACCCTGGGGCAAGCCTACTCCGCCCTGGGGGATCGCAAGCAATCCGACCATCACTTCCGTCAGGCCATCGGCATTTTCCACGCCCAGAATCTCGGCCATCTGTGGTGCGAGGCCATCATCCGGTTCTGTGACCGGAGGCTGGAGACTGCGGGCGAAGCAGAACTGCTGCTGTTGCGGCGCTACCTCATGGACGCCCAGGAAAACGGCGCCGCCGCCGTCAGCGACCGTATGCTGTGTGAGGTGCTGGAGAGGCTGGCAGGAGTCCAGATCGGGCTGAAGCAATTCGACGATGCATTGCTGACGGTGTTCGAACTGGAACGGATCGGCTCCGGGCTCGGGGACGAAGGCCTCGCCCGCCGCGTCGCCGGGCTGCGCGGGACCATCGAAGCCGGTCTGCTGGGCGATGTGCAGACGACCCGGCGGCACCTGAACGCCCTGTCCTCGGTGCCGGGGCTGCATGCCTCGGGCGATGCGTCGGTGCCCCGGAACCTGGGGTCGGTGCTGGCCGCGGGCATGGAAAGGGTCGAGGCCAGAGGCGGTTTCATCGCCATGACCACCCCCTCGGGCGAGGTGGAGATCACAGCCCGGAACGGCATGACGGAGAACCTCTGCCTCCAGCTTACCAGGTGGTTCGGCGCCGCGGACGATGCCGACCAGGAAGCCAGGCCCGTCCTGTTTTCCCGCCTGGGCGCAGGCGACACCTTGCTGGACGACGTCCCGGCCGTGGCCACCGTGGCTGATTCCTGCATCTTCATGCCCATCGGGCTCTATGGCCGCAACTTCGGCTTGATGTTCCTGGCGCGCAAGGGCGCGGGGACGAGCTTCCCGCGTGCCTCCCTTGACTTCCTGGCGACCTACATGGGCTTTTTGGCCCTGTTCCTGCACGAGAAGGACAGGGGCACCGGCCATGGTCAGGAGGCCACGCCCCTGGCCGAGGTCGAGAGTTTCCAGAACATGATTACCCGCAACGCGGGGATGCTCGAGATGTTGGAGTTGGCCCGGAAGGTCGCCGCCAGCGAGCTGACCGTGCTGCTGACCGGAGAAACAGGAACGGGCAAGGGCCTGCTGGCCTACTCCATCCACGCCCTGAGCCACCGCTCGACCGGGAAATTCATGGCCATCAACTGCGCGGCCATCCCCGAAGCCCTGCTCGAGAGCGAGTTGTTCGGTCATAAGAAAGGCAGCTTCACCGGAGCTTACCAGGACAAGCGCGGCCTGCTGGCCGAGGCCGAGGGCGGGACGGTATTCCTGGATGAAGTCGGGAAAATGCCCCTTGCCATGCAAGGCAAGCTGCTGCAGTTCCTCGATACGCGCAAGGTCAGGCGCGTGGGGGACAACCAGGAAACCCGGGTCGATGTGAGGATCATCTGCGCTTCCAAGCGTAATTTGCAGGAACTGGCCGCCGAGGGGCTTTTCCTCGAGGATCTTTATTACCGGCTGCGCGATTTTCCCCTTGCCATCCCGGCCCTGCGTGAACGTCCTGATGACATCATGCTGCTGGCCAGGCATTTCGTCCAGCGCTTCAGCCAGGAAGCTGGTCTGCCGGTGCCGGATATGGACCATTCTTTCCAGCAATGCCTGCTCGCCCACGACTGGCCAGGCAACGTCAGGGAACTGGAGAAGACCCTCCAGCGCGCCATCGTGCTGGCCAAGGATGACCACACCTTGCGTCCCGAACATCTGCCCCGGGATATGAGGCTCCAGGAAGCTTCCTCGCCGGCGGCATCGACCTGCCCCTTGCGCGAAACCCTGGCAGTGGTCGAATGCCGGGAGATTGCCCGCGCCCTGGCCGTGTGCAACGGGAACAAGGCCGCAACCGCCAGGGCGCTCAAGATCAGCTACCCGAATCTGCTGAAGAAGATCCGCCATTACGGAATCAGCACCTGAGCCGCAGGGTATCGGGTATTTTTCGTATCTATTCCCGGCAGGACCATTAATTTTCTTTCCATGCCAAGTGTCATGTTTGCAACAGGTTAAAAAAACATGAAAATATATATAAACATTATTAATAGAACGACCCTCCATTGCCGGGACGGCCTTCTTTCTGGTTCTGTAACTTGTTGCTAGAGAAGTATTTAAAAATATCGAAATTTATCCTGTTTCGGTATGATCCCTGCTGTTGTTACGGCAGAGAGGCGACATTGACAGGAAACCTCTTGTGAAGAGTTTGACGCAAATGACATTCGTGTTTTCGGGAGGAATGGTTCGTACCCTGTTGGTCCTAGGATGAGCAGGGGGCTTTCATCAAGAAGTGCCGGTCCGGTGGCTGTGAAGAGGTGGGGTCTGAGCAACCCACCGCGGCGGGCAAAGGGAAAGCCAGGATTTTTCTCCCGAAACGCGAAACCTCCCTGGATCTGATCACCGGATCCCAGGAAAAAGAGCCCTTCGATCTTGAAAAGGCGAGATTCAAGATCGAGTCACCGCAAGGTGGGGCTCTTTTTTTTGGTGTATCCTTCCCGCCTGCTCGTCCCTTTTTGGAAACATTGTCCCCATTCCTAGCCGCCGTTTCCCTCTGCTTGGCCTTTTTCCGGGCCCTCCGGGGTACCCTGTGCGGGTCGTCTGTGAGAGGCGGCATGACCCGCTCGTGCCGAGGCGTGACTGTTCAACCTCTTAGATGACAATGCATTAGGATGGGGACGATTCTGGGCTACCTGCGTGCCTTCTACCTCCGGAAGAGAATTCCGCCCCCCGGATGGGTCGGGGGTCCTTGTGGCATGGACCGTGCGTAGGACTTGATGCGGAGAATCACAGGCTTGGCCGGAGGTGGCAGATGGATGCTCTGAATAACAGGAAACGGTCCCGGAAACGCTGGAGTGCCGCCGTGGGCATGGTCTTGCTGACCCTGTGCATGCTGGGGGTGGCCGCATGCAATAACGAGGATTGCGTCAGTTGTATCAACACTCCCGAGCCGCCGGTCGTTCCCACCGGTGTCTACTCGGTCAGCGGGGACAACCAGGTGACCGTCTACTGGTATGATATCTCCTATTCCCCTTATGACGGACGCTACAACGAGAACGTGGTTTCTTATGCGGTGTACAGCAGGTTCTTCCAGGAGGGGGACCTGAATGATCCCAACCGGGATTTCTATTACATAGGGGAAGTAGCCTGGGACGAGAATTTCGATCCGGACACGGGCCAGCATTGGTTCGTCGATACGGACGTTCAGAACGGTTTCGAATACGAATACGCCGTCACCGCGGTCAATGCAGCGGGTATGGAAAGTGCCCTGAGTTACGAAAATGTCGTCGATGCCCCCCTGCCCATGAGCCCTCCGGGCACCTTCGTGGAGGTATTCGATTCCCTCAACGGGAGTTCCCGTCAACTGGGCGGTTTCGATTTCAGCCTGGCCGGGGAGAACCCCACCGATCTGTATGCCGGCAGGGTGGACCCCAACCAGGCCGAGTCCACCGCGGACATCCGGGTGTATTTCGAGGGCTCGGTGCCCTATGTCGAGCGCACCTCCACCAACGTGAAGATCCAGGATTTCGGGGTCTTCCTCGACGGGCAAGATAACCTGATCTTTTCCGGGGTGTCCTGGGCGCCCGCCGACGGTTACTCCAGCACCGGCAAGCTGGAACTGGTCGATGGCCACATCTACGTGCTGGAGCTCTACGATCCGCAGACCCAGAGCCTCCACTACGCCAAGTTCGGCGTGGTGGGGATCGCGCCCACGGTCTCGGTGCGTCTGGTCTGGGCATACCAGCTTATTCCGGGACTGCCGGAACTCAAGGCCCCGGAAGCGCCGGAGCCCGCCGATGGTCAACTCCGGTTCATCCGCTTCTAGCGGGATCGGAAAAGGGAGCGTGCAGTCATGAAACGGATAATCAAGGCAAGCCTGCTGGTCCTGGCCCTCGGTGCGATGATTCCCATGTCCACCCTGGCCGCTGCTGCCGATGGCAAGGACAAGGATTTCGACTACGGCCAGGTCGACCTGCGGGCGGGCGTCTGGGTGGACAAGTCCGCCGATGAGGTCTACCAGGCCGGCGAGCGCCTGGATGTCGGGTTCCAGGTCAACCGGGACGCCTACGCCGTGGTCTACCGGATCGATACCGACGGTCTGGTCACCGTCCTGTGGCCCCGCACCCGCATGGACGACGGATTCGTCTTCGCCGGTCATGAATACCAGGTGCCGCTGCCAGGGTCGGCCCCCATGCAGGTCGGCGATGACGAGGGGGAGGGCTACGTGGAAATCGTGGCTTCCCTGTACCCCTTCGATCTGCGGGAACTGGAAATCGATTTCCACGGCGAGGACCGCCGGGACCCCTACGTCTACGAGGTAGCCGGGGACCCCTTCCTGGCCATGAACGAGGTCAACTACGCCATCACGGGTCTGGAAGATACGGCCGACTACGTGGTGACCAACTACACCACCTACTACGTGCACCGCAAGGTGGACCATCCACGTTACCTGTGTTCCCAGTGCCATGTGGATGACGGCCAGCAGTATGATCCCTACCGGGACCACTGCACCCTGGACATCGAGTATGATTACGGCTGGAGCAACCGCTGGTACGACACCTACGGGTATTATCCCGTCTACGCCCAGCCGGTATACGTGTACGTCGATCCCTGGACCTACCGCCCCTGGGTCAACTTCTGGTACTGGCCGGATTATGTCTGCGGACCCACGCTGGGATACACCTGGTATTCCGATTGCTGGGCCTGGAGCTATTCCCCCTACTACTACGGTGATGTCTACACCTATTACAACGGAGGCGGGCGCAGGTACCGCCCCCTGACGCCCGGTGGTGGGGACCGGGTGGCGCACAAGACCCGGGACTATCGGCGCGTGACGCCCCTGGTCGAGAACGACGGGCCCGATGCCCGCCAGCGCCAGGCCATGACGCGCCGCTCCCCCGCTGCGGGTGAGGCAACGAGAACCAGGACCCCCGCGGCAGGCGGCGGGGGAACCACCGTGGCCCGCGGGAATTTCCGCGGTGAGCCGCCCGTCATCAGCGCCGGGCCGGTGGTGGACGATCCGGGCGACAGGAACCTGAAGCCCGGCCTGCGCATCCGGGAACCGGGCCAGCCGGTGGGCCGGGAACGCTCCGGCACCGGATACCGGCACGTCGCCGGGGACCGGGCGGCGAAGCCGGCCCTCAGACCGGTGACGCCGGCGGCGCCCGTGCGGAAGCCCGGGACGACCCGGAGAGCAGGAACCCCAGCGGGCGTTCACAGGACGCGGACTCCTTCCGGGGACCGGGAAGCCTCCGGCCGCACCATCAAGCCGGTCGAGCCCCGGCGTCGAGGAACCAGGATCTGGAATTCAGGTGCCGCCACCAACCGCGGGAGCGATCGCTCGCAGCGGGTGCAGCCGCGATCCGATTCCCGCTCCAACCGGGCGCGGCAGACACCGCGGACGGCGCCGCGGACACGGACCCGTGACAGCGGTGACCGTTCCGGCGGCAAGTCCGACACCAGGGTCCGCAGCGGCGATTCAGGGGGCAGCAGGACCCAGGGGGTCAAGGAACCGGCGCGAGGAAGTGGATCGGCGACCCGCGGCAAAGGTGGCACGAGCAGCTCCCGCAGCAGCTCCGGAAGCCGCCGAAGGTAGGATGATTGCGCAGGCGGGGCGGCCGGCCTCGCCCGCGGGCAGGGTCGGACAGTGCAGAGTGTGTGTTGGTGGTTTCCCCCCATCACCCGTCAGCCGCGCGGTAGCGGATTCTCGGAAAGGTTGGCGCCACTGGGAATCAGTAATCCGAAGGCAAGGACGGGGACACCAGCACATGTGAGAACCCGGCGAGGGAATGTCGATCAGGGGTGACAGGTACTTCGTCGGGTTCTCCTTTTTTGCGCGGACGGAAGCTTCCTTCGGCATGATCGCCGCCTGGTCACGAGCCGCCGGGGGCTGGATCTGCGCTCGGGGAATCATTGACCGTGTGGGGCTGCTTTATCTATACTTCCGGGTCCGAGGTTGAAACCAACGCCTGCACCGAAGCCCGAGGACATGAGAAAGGGTATGCATTCATGCGGATCCGGCCTGACCGTTTTTCCCTGCTGTTGCTGAGCCTCCTGTGTGCGGTGAGCATGACGGGTATCGGCCGTTCCCTGGCCGCGGCTCCCCTTGCCGGGCAGCGGGATCTGAACCGGCTCCTCGCGCGCACGGACGCCATGGCTCCGGGGCTGCTGAGGGCGACGGCTGCGGTGCGTGATGACGGCGACCGGGACCTTCAGCGCCGGCGCCTCGCCGGCGAAAAGGCGCCCGCGGAATTGCGGGCCGTGGTCGTGATGTGCGACTTCAGCGACAGCCTGCTGCTCGGCAGGTACGGCACCCTGCCCGGGGAATTTCCGCCGCCGACCCAGAGCGAGTTCCTTTTCGCGGCCCACGATTCGGTCTATTTCCACCATTTGTTGCAGGATGTCGCCCAGTACTACCGGGCGGTCAGCGGGGGGCGGTTCACCCTGGGGTTCACCATCGTTCCCGAGGTCGTGAACCTGCCCCGGCCCATGGCGTATTACGGCGACGATGCCGAGCGGGGCGAGCAGCCGGTGGTGCTGGCGCGGGACGCGCTGTCGGCCCTGGATCCGGTGGTCGATTTCAGCGCCTACGATACCGTGATCCTGATCCATGCCGGAGCCGGCCAGGAGACCGATATCCTGGGCGCCCATCCCGAGCAGATCTCCAGCACCTATCTGGGCCCAAGGGATTTCGTGGCCGCGGTGCAGGACAGCATCCTGGACGACCCCTGGCTCGTCGGGGGTGATTTCCCGGACTCCGTCGGCCTGGACCACGTCCTGGTCTTGCCGGAAACGGAATACCAGGCGCCCTTCGGGGCCATCGGCAGCCTGGGCGTCTATTGCTTCGAGGTCGGCCTGCGCCTGGGCATGCTGTCCCTCAGCGATTTCACCCCGGCGGGGAATCCCGACAGCCAGGGCATCGGCATCATGGGGCTGATGGGGTACGGCCTGTACGCCGGAGCGGGGCTGATTCCCCCTGAACCCTGCGCCTTCAACAAGCTGCTCATGGGCTGGATCGACCCGGTGGCCGTGCAGCCCGGTTCGCCGGGCCGCTACGAATTGTCGCCCGCCGAAGATCCCCAGGGGGCGGCCGCGGCCGCGCGGGTGGACATCAACGGGCAGGAGTACTGGCTGCTGGAATACCGGCTCCAGGATCCTGACGGCAACAACGTGTTCTCCTTCGGGGACGACAAGAACCACAACGGGATCCCCGATTTCTACGACATGGATTCGGCCCTGGGCAACGGGATCCCGACGGGGTTCTTCGACCCGGCCGTCGATTCCCTCGAGACGCTGGTCGGGGCCGAATGGGACTTTGCCATGACGGCCAATTCCGCCCGGCCCCGCGGGGTCAACGCGGCAGGCAGCGGAATCTTCATCTGGCACGTGGACGAGGGCGTCATCCGCGACGCGTTCGGCGCCGAAGGCAACCTGTTCAACGCCGACCCGGCGCACAAGGCGGTGGACCTGGAAGAGGCCGACGGTATCCAGGATCTGGATGCGGCCATCCCTTCCGAATTCGGTTTCGGCGGTGACGACGACTCGTTCCGGGGCGAGGGGAACCATGAGTTCGGCCCCTTCACCAGGCCCGCGACCGTCACCGCTTCCGGAGCCTACACGGGCATCGTCCTGAAGGATTTCAGCGATGTGGTCGCCGACTCCCAGGGGTATGTCCTGGCCGTGGACGGCGCCGATACCACCTGGGGGATCGCCTACGCTCCGGTGGTGGGGTTCTCGGTCGAGACCCTGGAAGAGCGCGCCGCAGGCCCGGTCCTGTCCGCCAGTTTGACCCTGCCGGCGGGTGTGGATCTGCGCGGCAGCGACGTGCTGGTGGGAGACCTGGATGGCGGGGGCACTTCAGATGAGATCATCCTGGCCGATCACCGGGGCGAGGTGTTCGTTCTGGACGGTCAGTTGCATGAATATCTGGACGCCGACGGGGATCCTGATACGGTGCTGCCCCTGGTGTCGGCGACCCGGGATTCCTTGCCGGTGGCCTGGAACCTGCCGCCGGCTCTGGGCGACCTGGACGGTGACGCCCGTCCGGAGATCATCCTGACGGGGCCCCGCGGGCTCTATGCCTTCCACGGGGACGGCACGCCGGTTGTGGCCGGCACCGCCGGTTACGGCCTGGTTGCGGATCTGGCGGCGTGCGCCTTGCCACCGGTGCTGGCGCCCCTGGCGGCCGGGGTCCAGACGCAAGGGGAGGGTGTCCCGGTGGGAGCCTTCGTCGTGACCTCCAGTTCGGATCACGCCCTGTTCCGCGGCTTCGCCCTGGACCAGCCGGATTACTTCGGCAGCGTGGACCTGGGGCCGGGGTTCGTGACCGCGCCGCCGGTGCTGGCCTTCGACCGCTGGTTCCTCATGACACGGCGCGATACCCTGAGCGGGGAATCCTTCCTGGATATCGTCAATCATATCCCGCTCGGCTCGGATCAGGCGCTGGTCCATGCGGAATATCCTTTGGGCGTGGATCCCGGATCCCTGTCCGTGAGCTACGGCCTGGCCGAAGACGATCTGCACGGGCATCAGCGGCGATATGTGCTTGTGCCGGGAAGAGACGGGTCAGGCGTGACGCTTTTCTTCGACCAGGACATGATGCCGGTCGGGGATCCGCTGTCGTGGAGCGGAGGCGTCACGGTATCCTCGGCCCTGGCGCCCGGAGGCGCCTTCGTGGGCGAGGACCTCCTGGGCCGGATCGGGCAGAACGGGGACTGGTTGGACGGTTGGCCCGTCCGGGTCCCGGACCGGAGGGCGGCCCCGGTTCTCGGCGGCCCCGTGGTCGCGAGGCTGGCCGGCTTCGATTCGCCCTCGCCGCAGATGATCTTCCCTTTGCGCGACGGGCGCCTGTTCGGAATCGCCGCCCGGGGGGAGACGGTTCCCGGTTGGCCCTTGTCCGGCCCGGCCGCCTGTGCGGGCACGCCGGCTCTGGGCGATGTGCGGGGCGGCTCCCGCCTGGACCTGGTGGCTGTCGGGACCTTCGACCGCATCAACGGGTTTGCCGGCGGCACCGAGGACCTGTCCGGGGAGCCGGTCAGCACGGTCATGGTCTGGGAGGACGTGGCCGAGGCCCGCGCCGCCTGGCCCATGCGGGGGGGCGGCATCTGGCGCAACGGCGGCTACGATGTCCGGAGCTGGATCGCGCTGCCGCCGGCGGTCGCCGGTGGGGGCCTGATCAGCGGGAGCCATGTCTGCTACCCCAACCCCCTGCGGGAAGGGCCGCTGTTCGTGCGGGGAACGGCAAGGGCTGCGGGGCGCGCCCGGGCGTTCATTTACAATCTCGAAGGGGAGCAGGTGACGGCCACCGCCTGGCGGGACATCGCCGCCGGCGATCCTTTCACCCTGGAAGTTCCCCTGGATGATGCGGTGACGGGGATGTATATCTGCCGTCTGGTCGTCGCCGCGGGGGGCGAAACCGACCATAGCGTCGTATCCTTTACCATCGTGAGGTAGAACCGCGTACCCGTGAGGCACGCAAGGAAAGGGATCCCATGAAGCGCATTCGGTTGTCGGCCTGCCTGTTGCCGGTCCTGGTCACGTTCCTGGTCGTTGCCCCTTTGCCAGTTGTCGCCGGCAATCCGGGGGATGCCGCCCTGCTTTCCCTGCGCATGGGCGTGGGGGCGCGGGAGGCCGGCATGGGGGAGACGGGCGTGGCTTCGAGCACGGGCGGCACGGCCTTGTTCTGGAATCCCGCCAACAACGTCTTCGCCGACTTCCAGACGGAGCTGATCCTGCAGCACAACCGCTACCTGGGGCTATTCAACCACGAGGCCGCCGCGGTGGCCCACAGGGTGGGCCGCGGGGTGCTGGGCGTGACGTTCATGGGTTTCTATTCCGATGAGATCGACCGCCATACCCTGGACGCGGGCGTCAACGTGTTCGAGGGGACCTTCAAACCCTACGACGTGGCCTTCGGCCTATCCTACGCGCATCCGCTGGGCGATCGTTTCGCGGTGGGTGCCGGCGTCAAGATGATCTACGAGAAAATCGATTTCTACTCCGATACGGGTGTGGCCTTCGACCTCTTCATCACCCACCAGGCCATGATCGAGGGGTTGGTCTTCGGCGCCTCGGCCACCAACATCGGGGGGCAGATGAACCTCCGGGACCAGCCGTTCGATCTGCCCACGGCCGTGAGGCTGGGAGCGGCCTACACTCCGGTCAGCGAGTTCCTGCAGGGGAAGCTCACCTTGACGGCCGAAGCGCTGCTGCCCCAGGACACCACCGAGAAGGCCCATCTGGGTGCCGAGTACCGTCTGATCAAGGAACTGGCCCTGCGCTTCGGGACCCGGATCAACTACGATACCCAGGGCATCACCGCCGGCGCGGGCTTCGTGGCGGGCAACCTCAGGCTGGACTACGCCTACGAGGACATGACCGAAGAGGGCTTCGACGACGGCAACAAGATTTCCCTGGGGATGACCTGGTAAATCGTTGCTCAGAGTTCGGGAGGCGGGTCGCGGTCGAAATCCTGCAGGACGAGCTCGCCGTCCCGGATCAGTCCGTATTCCAGCCGGTCGAACCAACCCGCCGGAGCGCACAGGGTGCGGCCGCCCACGGTGACCTCGAAGTTGTGGTGGACGTGGCCCATGACCATCAGGTTCCAGTCCCCGCCATCATGCCCGGCCAGCCAGGCCGCGGCCTTGTCCTCGATCTCCCTGCCCTCGTCGCGGCTGGCGTTCCTGCTCTTCCCGCTGAGCCAGGTGCTGATGGCGAACAGGATCTCCGGATGCAGCGATTTGGCCAGGGCGATCCCGGCCGTGGTCCTGACGATGGCCCTGAACGTGCTGTAAAGCCAATCGTGGCTGAGCAGGCCGTCCCCGTGCTCGAAACGGACCCGCAGGCCGCCCAGCTCGAGTTGCACGGGGCCGCCGTCCGGCTCGCTGCCGTAGCGCTCGTGGAAGTACCGGGAAGCCCATATGTCATGGTTGCCGCCTATGAAGTGGATCTTCACCCCGGCCCGGCATACCTCGTCCAGGCCCTGGAGCAGGGCGTCGTAACCGTCCAGGCGGAAATGGGGATAATCGAACCAGAAATCGAAGATGTCGCCCAGCAGCACCAGGTGATCCGCCTGCCGCGCGATGGCCAGCAGATCCAGGAAGCGCTCCACGCGCCTCATCTCGGCCGGGTCGGGTTGCACATGGAAGTGGGCGTCGGCTATAATGATGGCCGTGGGTTGTCGTTTGTTGTCCATGGGGTTTCATTGTAAGCCTGAAACCGGGACTGGCAACGGTAATTTCCTCTTGTCGGGATCAAGGAGGCCGCTGATGACCATGTGGGAAGACGTCAAGAAGAACCTGATGGAATGGTACTCCGTCACCTCGGACAAGACGGTGGAGGTGGCCAAGGTCACCTCGTTGCGCTACGACAAGTTCGGGATCAGCCGGGATATCGAGCGGCAGTTCAGCGAGCTGGGCAACCTGGTCTACACGGCCCTCAAGGAAGGGCGCGGGGATGTCCTCGACGACCCCCGGGTCGCGGCTCTGGTGTCCAAGCTGGACGGCCTGGAGCAGGAGCTCAAGGCCAAGGAGGAACAGATCGAGAAGATCCGGGGCGAGCACCGCGCCAGGCAGCACAAGGAACCTGCCGCCACGGTGGACCAGGCGGTGGTGGCCCAGCCGGCCACCGCGGCGCCCGATCCCCAGGACAGGGTCCAGGAACCTGCCGCAGGGGTGGGGAACCAGGACCCTGCCGCCGCCTCCGAGCCCCGGAATGCCGACCAGATGGATCTGTAAATCCTGGTTGACAGGTTCCGGGCTTGTTGGTAGGATGTGATTGAGTTTCCTGTCGGATCGGGATTTCCGCCCCACGGAGGTTCCGGTTCCAGTCGCCCTTCACCTGTGATGGACTTTTGAGAGGTGAAGGTGATGCGGCGGTATATATCAAAAACGGGCGCTGCCTGGAGTTCGCTTGGCCGAGATAGAGCCTCGGCCGTGAGCTCATGCACGCTCGTTTTGCTGTGTCTGGCCCCCCTTCTCCTGCTTCCTGCCCCCTCCGTATGCGCCGGGGATGGCCCCACCGCTTCCTCTCCCTTCGTCACCGCGGCCCGCCTTGTGCGCCCTGCGGTGGTCAACATCCGCTGCACCAGGTCGGTGACCGATGAGGGTGTCGGCACCGGGCCCCTGCAGGAGATGTTCCGCAGGTTCTTCCCCGAGGAAGAAGGCAAGGGCGGCAAGTTCGAGATGCCGAGCACCGGTTCGGGTTTCGTCATCGATCCTGACGGTTACATCATGACCAACTACCACGTGATCGCCGAGGCCGAGGCGGTGTTCGTGCGCTTCAGCGGCGAGCAGCGGGAATACGCCGGCGAACTGGTGGGGGCAGACCCCAACACGGACCTGGCCCTGCTGAAGATCGACGCCGGGGGCCGCGCCCTGCCGGCCCTGGAGTTCGGGGATTCGGACGCCCTGGAGGTGGGGGACTGGGCCATCGCCGTGGGCAACCCGTTCGGCACCCTGGAGAGCACGCTGACCGTGGGCGTGATCAGCGCCAAGGGTAGGGGCGATCTGGTGATCGGCGGCATGACCCCGCGCTACCAGGATTTCATCCAGACCGACGCTTCCATCAACTTCGGCAACAGCGGCGGCCCCCTGGTGGATGTCCGGGGCCGGGTCATGGGGGTCAACACCGCCATCAACAAGGAAGGGCGCGGCATCGGTTTCGCGGTGCCCAGCATCCTGGTGCAAGGCATCTACCGGCAACTCCGTGATCACGGCAAGGTGGTCAGGGGGTACCTGGGCATCATGACCGAGGATGCGCCGGCCGAATCAGGGCAGCCGGCAGATGACGTCCAGGTGGGCGGGGCCCGGATCCTGTCGGTGGTCCCGGACGGCCCGGGGCAGGCCGCGGGCCTGCAGCCCGGCGATATCGTGACCTCGTTCGGTGGGACCCAGGTCTCATCACGCCGGCAGCTCCAGTTCCTGATCGCCGGCGCCAGGCCGGGCCAACCGGTTCCCGTGACCGTACGCAGGGCCGGAGCGGACCTGGATCTCCAGGTGACTCCGGTCCCGTGGCAGGATGAAGCCTCGGACAGGGGGATCGCGGCCGAGCCCTGGCTGGGGCTGGAGGTTGCGGCGCTGGACGGGGCCGACCCCCGGGTCATGCGCCTGCGGCAGACCCTGGGCATCACCGCCACCGACGGCGTGATCGCCCTCGAGGTGCGGGAGGATTCCCCGGCCATGGCCGCGGGCATCAGGCCCGGCGACGTCCTGGTCTCCATCAACGGCAGGGAGATCCCGGACATGGCGGCCTACGGCCAGGTCCGCGACCTGCTGCTGCACAGTACCGACCCGGTGACCTTCCTGGTCAGAACCGGGTCGGCTGAAAATTATGTTTCCGTTCTGCCGCGCCCCGTGGGCGTGGAGAACTGAAAGGAGCCGGGCGGCATAGCCGTCCCGGCCTCTGGTGTTCCTGCCGGCTCGCCCCGGCTCTGGACGCCGGCCCGGTTCGCCGGGCATCCGCTCCCTCTTGAGGAGCGGGAAACCCCACGCTGCCAGGGAGGAATCCTATGGCCGGCAAAAGGCAGTTTCTGCCAGCGATGCACGAGAAGGGCCTGGAGGTCTATTTCCGTGACATCAACCGTTATGACCTGCTGACCCGTGAGCAGGAGGTCGAGCTTGCGCGCCGGATCAAGGCCGGCGACGACGAGGCCCTGCAGTGCCTGGTCCGTGCCAACCTGCGCTTCGTGGTCTCGGTGGCCAAGCGTTACATCAACCAGGGTCTGATGCTCTCGGACCTGATCAACGAGGGCAACCTCGGCCTGCTGAAGGCCGCCCGGCGCTTCGATGAGGAGCGGGGCTACCGATTCATCTCCTACGCGGTTTGGTGGATCCGGCAGTCGATCATGCAGTCCCTGCTGGACAAGTCCCGCACCATCCGGTTGCCCCAGAACCAGACCGCCCTGTTGATCAAGATCAACCGGACGCGGTCTGTCCTGCAGAACGAGGGCATCCCCACCCCTGATCCGGCCCAGATCGCCGAGCGGCTGGACCTGGACGAGGCCGATGTCCTGCACGCCCTGCGTTCGGACCGCACCCAGCTGGGCCTGGATGAGACCGGCGGCCAGGGGGACCGGCCCTTGGCCGAAATCCTGCCGGACGACCGGCAGGCGGCCCCGGACGTGGCCGTCCTGGAGCGGGGGCTGCGTGAGGACGTGCGCAAGAGCCTGGCGGCCCTGACGGAAAGGGAACGCAAAATCATCATCATGTACTTCGGCTTGAGCTATGAGGATGCCCAGACCCTCCAGGTCATCGGGGAGCGCATGGGCCTGACCCGGGAGCGGATCCGGCAGATCAAGGAGAAGGCGTTGGCCAAGCTGCGGCACGCGGGCCTGCGCGAGATCCTGATCGATTATTACTAGCGGCATGGCCCGCCTCTTGCTCATGTCCTGGGCAGGAGGGGGACCGGTGCCGGTGCCTCACGCCCGGGTCCGGCAAGGGGCCGGTCTGCGATGACGGTTGACAGCCTGCCGGTCCGGGGCCAGATTTGTCCCCGTGCACAGCATCTTGTCCCTGGTGCGGGGATTTTTTCCAGGAGAGGTTCGTCGGCCTGATCCATGAAGTTCAAGAAAAGTTATACCTTCATCTACATGCCCGATGATGACGCGCCCAGCCGCGCCTTCAAGGTTCCGCGCTGGGCCCTGCTCGGTGTGCTGGGGCTGGTGTGCCTGGGTTGCGTCCTGATCGTGATGACCGGCCTGGGGCTGCGCAGCGGCGCCTACTGGTGGCCGGGCGGGGGGCCGCTCGCCCGCAGGAACGTCACCCTGGAGCAGACCCTGGCCCAGCTCGAGAACAAGGTGGAAGACCTGAGGGACCAGGTGGCGGTGGTGCGCGGGCTGCAGGACCGGGTCGCGGCCGCCCTCGATCTGCCCCCCATGGACGATGAGACCTTTGCCGCGGGCATCGGCGGGAGACAGCAGTTTTCGGTGGCCGGGGCCGGACCCGAGGCCATGGTCGGGCAGCAGGGCGTTGCCGGTCAGGACCTGGACAAGATGCTGCGCCAGGTCCGGATCCAGAAGCAGGGCTACCTGGCCATGATCGATTCGTTGGAGACCCGGCAGAACATCAGGGACCATATTCCTTCGGTCGCCCCCGCGGATATCGGCTGGATCAGTTCCCGGTTCGGATTCCGCAAGGATCCCTTCACCGGGCGGCAGACCTTCCACAAGGGCCTGGATTTCGTCGTTCCGGTGGGGACGCCCGTGCACGCCACCGCCGACGGCACGGTGGCCGCGGTCCAGCAGCAACGCGGGTATGGACGGGTGGTCAAGATCGACCACGGCAACGGCCTGATGACCGTTTACGCCCATCTGGACAAGGCCCTGGTGCGCAAGGGGGACCATGTGAAGCGCTGGGACACGATCGCCCTGTCCGGGAATACCGGACGTTCCTCGGCCCCGCATGTCCATTACGAGGTTCGCCAGGACGGCCGGCCCGTCAACCCCGCAGCCTATGTCCTGGACCGCGGTTCCCCGCGTAGCTGACCTGATCCGGACCGCCTTTGCCGGTGACAATAACCGCGGGCATGTGTTAGCTTCCCTTCGTGCTATTGGATTCCCGCGGCGGCCGGCCGGTGCCGCCGCCGGTCGGATGGGTTTGTTCCCCCCGGTCCTGCATGCAGGGGGCGTCGTCCTTGTTTCTCGGGAGTATCATGAACAGGCTGGGCCTCAAGATCGGTTGTCTACTGGCGGCGCTGGTCATCTGGATGCAGGTCGCGCACACCTCCACGGTGGAGCAGGACATCTACCTGCCCCTGCGCATCACCGGTCTGCAGCCCGGGCTGACCTATGCGGGCAGCCGGGTGCCCGCGCGGGTTCCGGTGCGGGTGCTCGGCCGGAAGTTGACCTTGTTGCGGCACCGGTTCTTCAACTATTTCGTGGGGGAGGTGCGCATCGATGTGTCCGGTCAGAAGCCCGGGCCGGAATTTTCCTATGAGATCAAGAGCGGTGATATCTTCACCAACCTGGACGCAGCCAGCGCCTACCCCCCCACCACCGTGCACCTGAGGATCGACCGCCTCGATTCCCTGATGTTGCCCGTGCGGCTGCAACTGGAAAACAGCCTGCCTGCCGACCGGGGGCTGCTGTCGCCGGTTGCGACGGAGCCGGAATCCGTGCTGGTCACCGGACCCGGGCGGTTCTTCGACCCCGAGCCCGTGGTCATGAGCCGCCCGGTGGACCTGTCCAAGGTGGACGCATCCCTGGACAGGGAAGTCGGCTTGACCGTGGACCGGCCCCTGCTGGAGATCCGGCCGGACAAGGTCCAGCTGGCGATCAGGGTCGGGGTCCTCGAGGATCGCACCCTGGCCAATGTCCCGGTCGTCGCCCTGGTCGACGCCGGCCGGCCCGAGGTGGGGGTTTCGCCCCCGGTTGCCGACGTGAAGGTCCGTGGGGTGGCCGATTCCCTGCGGGTCCTGACCAGGGACCGGTTGCTGGTGACCATCCCGGTCGGGGACCGGCCCGTCGGGGTGTACTCCCTGCCCGGCCAGGTCGATTACCCCCCCTGGCTGACCCTGCTGGGGCTGGTCCCGCCGCGTTTCCAGGTCATCGTGGGCAACCCTCCGGTGCAGGAGGGGGCGCAGCCGGATTCGGCGGGGCGGAGCGATGGCGGTGAATAACTCGGACCGGGGTTTCCCCTACTGGTTGACCCGCCGCGGAACGGCCCTGTTCACGGGTGCTGCCGTGCTGCTGCTGGCCGTCGGGGCGCTGCTGTTCCCCGCGCACAGGCCCCTGGGAGCCAAGAGCGTATTGCTGGTTCTGGACCCATCCCGCATGCAGGCCAGGGAAACGGATGTATATCAGCCCCTGGGGCGATTCATCTCCTCCATCGACCGCGGCGACATAGCCGTGGACGTGGTCAGGGATCTGGCCGCCTTCAGGCAGGTCCTGGCCGCCGGCCCGGATTTCCTCCTGTGCCCCGACGGGGTGGGCCTGCAGGCGATGGATCAGGGTTATCTGCCCCTGGTGGTGGGCCGCCGCGCGGCGCCCCGCAACCTGCGCCCGCGCAGTGTCCTGGTCTACCGCAAGCGGGCGGGCCTGGTGCCCGAACCCTGGCTCAGCCGGCCTGCGGCCACCATCATCGGCGATTCCCTGTCCCTGGTCGCGACCGGTCCCTGGTGCCGGCACCACCCTCTGGCCCCGCCGCGTCGCGGCGGTGATGATGGCCCCGCCTTCGGGCCGGATCCCTACGACCATGCTCCGGCCCTGCATGCCCTGCGGCTGGGCTGTTTCGACTACGCGGTCGTGCGCCAATGGGATGCCGATCGGTTCCTGGCCGGGGGCCTGCTCCCGGCCCGGGAGTGGGGCGAAAAGGTCATGAGCCCTCCGGCGCCCGATATGATGCTGCTGATTTCCGGCAAGGTGTCCGCGCGGCGGCGCCTGGCCCTGGGCGACCATCTGAGCGCCCTGGGTCGGAACCCCGAGGCGGAGGGCCCCTTGGCCCGGGCCCTGGTCGCCGGCCTCGGGCGGTTTCACCTGGCGGGTTTCAACCTGTTGCTGGAGCCGGATGTGGACCTTGTGCGCAGGAATTTTCCGGGTCATTGGCCACCGACCGGTCCATGAATGATATTGTCGCCTGCATGACAGCCGAACCGTCCATGTTTGCCGCCCGGGGCCCGGTGCCCCTCGAAGGATGAGTATGAACCTGAAATACCGCCGTCTGAAGGGAACCCGCGACCTGCTCCTGGAGGAGATCGAACGCTGGCACTGGTGCGAGGGTCGCTGGCGCGAAGTCCTGGCCCGCTACGGCTACGGGGAGATCAGAACGCCGATCATCGAACCGGCCGGCCTGTTCATGCGCTCGGTGGGGGACGGGACCGATATCGTCGAGAAGGAGATGTACAGCTTCGAGTCGCGGGGCGGCGAGTCCCTGTGCCTGAGGCCGGAGAACACCGCCTCGGTGGTGCGCGCCTACCTGGAGAACGGGCTGACCCGGCAGCCGGGCACCCTCAAGTTCTATTATATGGGCCCCATGTTCCGCCACGACCGGCCGCAGGCCGGGCGCTACCGCCAGTTCCACCAGGTTGGTGTCGAGGCCATCGGCTCGGCCAGCCCCGTGCTGGACGCGGAGGTCATCCAGACGGCCATGGCCCTGTTCGAGGCCGTGGACGCCCAGGGGCTGACGGTCCTGGTCAACTGCATCGGCTGCCCGTCCTGCAAGCCGGCCTACGTGGCCGGGCTGAAGAAATTCCTGGAGGAGAACCTGGAACGGATCCCGCCGGCCTTCCGGGGGCGCATCGGGACCAACCCCCTGCGGCTGTACGACGCCAAGGACGACGAAGTCCTGGCCCTGCTGGCCGAGCATCCGCCCATCACCTCGGCCCTGTGCCCGGCCTGCCGTGAGCACCATGCCGAGGTTCTGGGCACCCTGGATGACCTGGGGGTGCCCTTCGTGGAGGATCCCTCCCTGGTAAGGGGGCTGGACTATTACGGCCGGACCACCTTCGAGATCACCGCGGTCAGCGGGCGCAAGCAGAGCAGCCTGGCCGGGGGAGGCCGATACGACGGCCTGGTCGCCCAGTGCGGCGGACCCCAGACACCCGCCGTGGGCTTTTCCATCGGGATCGAACGGACCCTGCTGCACCTGGCCGACGAACCCATCGACCCCCAGCGCAGCCGCCAGACCCAGGTGGATGTGTACGTGGCCTGCCTGGATGAGCCGTCCCAGCGCTACGGACTGGTGGCCTGCGATCTTTTGCGGGGGTTGTGCAGCGTGGAGGTCGACACCACGGGCCGATCGGTCAAGGCCCAGGCCAAATCGGCCAACCTGCGCCGGGCGAAGATCCTGCTGACCGTCGGCAAGGACGAGATCGCCGCAGGCACCCTGCAACTGAAGAATCTGGAAACCGGCGATCAGGTCCCCGTGGCCCGAGATCGCCTGCTGGCAACTGTCCGGGAGGTCCTGGAAGGGTGAACAACATGAGCAAATCGGAACAGGCGAACGCCCCCCTGCGCACGCACCGTTGCGGCGAGGTCTCGGAGGCCCTGGTGGGCCGTACCATCAGCGTCGCCGGTTGGGCGGCCAGGGTCAGGAACCTGGGTGGGGTGGTGTTCGTGGATCTGAGGGACCGCTACGGCGAGCTGCAGGTCGTTTGCGAGGACGGCGCGCCGCTGGCGCTGGCCGCTGATTTCAAGCTGGAGTCGGTCCTGGGTTTCACCGGTGAAGTGCGGAGGCGGCCCGAGGGGATGGTCAACCCCGACAAGGCCTCCGGCGCGGTGGAACTCGTGGCGCGTTCGGCGGTCGTCCTCAACGGCTGCGCGCCGTTGCCCTTCCAGCTCGACCAGGCCGATCGCGCCGGCGAGGAGCTGCGCCTCAAGTACCGCTACATCCACCTGCGCAGCCCGGCCATGTTGCGGAACCTGGAGATACGGCACCGTGCGGCCCAGGCCGCCAGGCGCTACCTGTCGGGTCTGGACTTCCTGGAGGTCGAGACCCCCCTGCTGATCAGGACCACACCCGAGGGCGCCCGCGACTACGTGGTGCCCAGCCGGATCCACCACGGTCAGTTCTACGCCCTGCCCCAGTCCCCGCAGCTCTACAAGCAGATCCTCATGGCCTCAGGGATCGATCGCTATTTCCAGCTGGCCCGCTGCCTGCGGGACGAGGATTTGCGCAAGGACCGGCAGCCCGAGCATACCCAGATCGATCTGGAGATGAGCTTCTGCTCGGAAAACGAGGTGTACGGCATCGTGGAACAGATGATGGCCACGATCTTCGCCGAGACCATCGGGGTCCAGCTGCCCACCCCGTTCCCGCGGATCAGCTACGACGACGCCATGGATCTGTACGGCTCGGACAAGCCGGACCTGCGCTTCGGCAACCCCATGCACAAGGTGGACGACCTTGTGCCCGGATGCGGATTCAAGGTATTCGAGGACGCCCTGTCCTCGGGCGGTACGGTGCGCTGCCTGTGCGCCCCCGGCCTGGCGGCCTGGAGCCGCAAGCAGGTGGACGAACTGGAACAGGTCGCCAGGAAGCACGGCGCGTTCGGCCTGGCGCGCACCAAGGTGACGGCCACCGGTGTCGATACCGGCATCGCCAAGTTCCTGTCCCCGGAGTTCGCCGCGGCCCTTACCGAGCGCACCGGCGCCAGGGAGGGCGACCTGCTGCTGTTCATCGCCGGTGAAAAGGACATGGCCCGCAGCGCCCTGGGGGCGGTGCGCCTGGAGGCGGCCGCGCGGGCGGACTGGATACCCCCGGACAGCTGGGCCCTGGCCTGGGTGCGGAACTTTCCGCTTTTCGAGGCGGACGGGCAGGGGGGCTGGACCGCCTGCCATCACATGTTCACCCAGCCGCGGCCCGAGGACCTGGACTCCCTGGAGGAGGATCCCGGAGCGGCCCGCGCGCAACTCTACGACCTGGTCTGCAACGGCGTGGAGCTCGGCTCGGGCAGCATCCGGATCCACCAGCGCGAGCTGCAGGAACAGGTGTTCCGCATCGTCGGCATGGACCGCCAGGAGTACCTGGCCAAGTTCGGGTTCTTCCTGGACGCCCTGGGCTTCGGCGCGCCGCCCCACGGCGGCATCGCCCTGGGGCTGGACCGCATCGTCATGCTGCTGACCGGCAGCCCGTCCCTGCGCGAGGTCATCGCCTTTCCGAAGACGACGCTGGCCGCCTCGCCCCTGGACGGCAGCCCCGGGCCGATCAGCGCGTCCCAGCTCGAGGAGCTGCACCTGGACATTCTGCCGCAGCGGGAGGATAAGGCTGCGGACGGAAAGTCCGTACCGGGAGATTCATGAGGGACCGCCCGCGGCAGGATGTGGTGAAGGCCGCCTTCGATCTGCAGGACGTGGACCAGCTCGCCCTGCTGGGGCCCAAGGATGTGAACCTCCATTTCCTGGAGCAGCGTTACGGGGTCCGCCTGGGGGTCAGGGGGCGCAACCTGCGCCTGGAAGGGCCCGCCGACCGGGTCCGGGAGCTGCAGGCCGTGCTGCCGGACCTGGTGGCCATGGTCCGTCGGGGCCAGTTCATCGACCGCATCGCCCTGGATTATGTCTGCGCGAGCGGCCAGGACGCCACGGGTGAATCCGGCGGCGCGGATTTCGAGGCCACGGTCCTGATGCCCGGGTCCGGACGCCGCTCTTCCATCCGGGTCAAGACCCGGGGGCAACAGGCCTACGTCGAGGCCATCCGGCGCGACGACGTGGTCTTCGCCACCGGGCCGGCCGGCACGGGCAAGACCTTCCTGGCCGTGGTCATGGCCATGGATTACCTCAAGCGGCAGCTGGTCGAGCGCATCATCCTGGTCCGCCCTGCCGTGGAGGCGGGGGAACAGCTGGGCTTCCTGCCGGGGGATCTGCAGGACAAGATCAACCCCTACCTGCGCCCCCTGTACGACGCCCTGTCGGACATCACCGGCACCGACAGGATCGCCAAGCTGATGTCCACCGGCGTCATCGAGGCCTCGCCCCTGGCGTACATGCGGGGCCGCACGCTCAACAACGCCTTCGTGATCCTGGACGAGGCCCAGAACACGACCATCGGCCAGATGAAGATGTTTCTGACCAGGCTCGGGGTGCATTCCAAGGCCGTGGTCACCGGGGATATCACCCAGACCGATCTGGCCGCCGGCAGCCGTTCAGGCCTGGTGCACGTCCGCAAGATCCTCCGGCATACCGCGGGGGTGGGGTTCGTGGATCTTGGCGGCCGGGACATCGTGCGGCACCCCCTGGTGCAGCGGATCGTGGAGGCATTCGAGGTTGCGCCCGGCCCTGAGGATCCCTCATGATGAGGCTGTTGCCGATCCCAACCGAAGGACGCCGATGATGTGGTGGTTGCGTCTGCGTGAAATTCCGGCCCGGCTGCGGCGTGATGCCGAGCCCATACGCCGCGGTCTGCCCGGCGGGCGCGCGGTCAAGGAAAACCCGGCCCGTGACATGGCCTGGCTCTGGCTGCTGGGGCTGGCAGGCGTCATCCTGGTCCTGCATCTGCTGCTGTTCCCCCCGGTCCCCCGCTTCAACCAGGATTTCCCCGCCGTCGGCGATATCGCCGACCGTGAAATCCGGGCCCCTTTCGCGTTTTCCGCCCCCTTGCCCGAGCAGGAGGTGCGCATGGAGCGCCTGGCCAGGGTGGTCGAGGTGCCTCCGGTGCTCAGGAAGTTGCCCGTGGTGGCAGGGGAGAAGCAGGATGAGCGTCTGCAGGCCTGGCTGGATGCCCTGTCTGCGGCCGTCGACGATACCCTGAGCGAGGAAGCGGAGGCGGGGCTGCTGGCCCTGCAGTTCCCGGTGACCAGCGCGCCGGAAATCAGGCGGTTGCTGGAGGTCCAGCAACCGGACTCGACCATCGCCCGCATGCGCCGAGCCGCAGCCCGGGTCTCGGCCGGGGTGCTGGTGGATATGCTGCCTGCCGGGCAGTACGACCGTGTCGTGGTGGCCGACGGCAGCTCCGAAAAGGTCATCCCGCTGGATACCGTCGTGACCCAGTCGGGTCTCGAGGAACGCCTGCTGGCGGAGCTGCGCACAGTGGGCATGGCCCCGGTGGTGGCCGCGGAAGCCGCGGCGTTGCTGCGCCGTTTCCTGGTGCCCGGCTTCGCCTATGACCCGGCCGCCACCCAGGCCAGGCAGGAGGAGATCCGCAAACAGGTGCCCACCACGCGGGAGTTCAGCACCGGTGAGCGGATCATCGATCAGGGCGTGCGCGTCACCGACAAGGAGGCCCTTTTCCTTGAGGCCCTGGCCCGCGAGCTCCAGGCCCGCGGTGGCAGCGAGGGGGCGTGGGGCAGGATGTTGCGCTACCTGGCGCGCGCGGTGCTGATCATCATCGCCCTGGGACTTTTCTGCTGGCTGGGGAGCATCCATTTCCCGGTGCGCCTGCGCGCGCCGCGTCTGGCGACCGCCCTGACCGTGGTGCTGGCCCTGTACCTGGCCGGCGCGGCATTCGCGCTCGGGCATCCCAGGCTGGGCCCTCTGGCCGTGCCCATCGTGCTGCTGGCACTGCTGGCGACCGTGCTGTTCAGGGAACAGGTCGGTTACACGACGACCTTGCTGGCCTTGTCCCTGCTGGCTCTGCTGCCCGAGTTGCCGGCGGCGATGGTCTTCTCCTGGTTCATCCTGGGCATGGTGACTGTGGTTTCGGTGCGGCGCATCCAGAAGCGCAGCCAGTTCTACCAGACCATCGTGCTGCTGACGGTGCTGTCGGTGATCCAGGGCTGGCTGCTGGGAAGCGGGGCGGCCGATGAGGGGGCCGCCCACGAGGGCTGGCTGCTGGTGTCGGTGTTCACGCCCATCCTGTCGGTGGCCTTCGGACTGTTCCTGTTGCCGGTCGTGGAGCCCGCGGTGGGGGTCTGCTCGGATCTGACGCTGCTGGAACTCTCGGACCTCAACCACCCGTTGCTGCAGCGCATGGCCCTGGAGGCCCAGGGCACGTACCACCACAGCCAGGTCGTCGGGCAGCTGGCCGAGCACGCCGCCCGGGCCATCGACGCCAACGCCCTGCTGACCCGGGTGGGGGCCCTTTTCCACGATATCGGCAAGATGGAGAAGCCCGAGTACTACGTGGAGAACCAGAGCCAGGCTCTGAACAAGCACGATGAGCTGAGCCCGAGCATGAGCGCCCTGGTGATCGCGGCCCACGTCAAGGAGGGCATCGAACTGGCCCGCAAGTGGCGCCTGCCCCAGGCGGTGATCGATTTCATCCCCGAGCATCACGGCACCATGGTCATGGAGTATTTCTATCGCAAGGCCCTGGAGGACGAAGGGAACGAGACGGTCAAGGTCGACGACTTCCGCTACCCCGGACCGAAGCCCCGTTCCCGGGAGACGGCCGTGCTCATGCTCGCCGACGCGGCCGAGGCTGCCACGCGGTCCCTGGCCAGGCCCACGCCGAGCCGGATTCGGGAGATGGTCAAGCAGATCATCGACAAGCGCATGCTCAGCGGGGAGCTGGACCAGTCGGGACTTACCCTGCGCGACGTGGCGCGGATCCGCGAGGCCTTCATCCCGCTCTTGACGGGGATCCACCACGCCCGCATCGCCTACCCCGGCCAGCAACAGGCCCAAGGTGACGGCGGCGAGAACATCGAGGGCAGGGAACGCAGAGGCCGGGACAGGGAAAGGCGCACGTGATCGCGACCCTCATAGAACGCAGGGGCCCGGACCCGCGGCCTGCCGGCTGCTGGGTGGACGAGGGCAGGGTCCCGCCGGCGTTGACCGGGGTCCTGGCCGGCCTCGGTGGCCGGGACTGGCCCGTCAATCTTGTGCTGGCGAGCGATGACGAGGTTGCCGCCATGAATGCGCGGTACCGGCAACGGGAGGGCGTGACCGATGTCCTGTCCTTCAGCTACCTGCTGACCGCGGGGCCACCCCCTCCGCAGCTGGCGTCCGGTTGCCGGGGTGCGGCCTGCGACCTGTGGCGCGAGGATCCGCCCGACGTGGTGGGCGAGGTGGTCCTGGCGCCGGACTTCGTGGCCGGGCGCTGCCGCCGGGAAGGCTGGTCCGTGGGGACCGAATTCACCCTGCTGGTGATCCATGGTTGCCTGCATATCCTGGGCTGGGACCACGAGGAACCCCGGATGCGGCAGGCCATGCGCGGCCTGGAGGCCGAGCTTCTGGGCGGGATGGGGCTGGCCCATCCGCTGGCCTGACAAGGAGAGATGATTTCATGGGAGAAATGGACGGCATGGCGGTGGGGCTGGCCGGAGCCACCGGAACGTTGATCCTCTGTGTGGGGAGCTGGCTGGGGGCGGTGGTTCTGGGCGGCCTGATGACCGCTCACTACCGCGTCATGGGCCTGTACCGCAACGGTCTGGTCGAGGCGGACTCGTTGGGACCGGTGGTGCGTGAATACCTGGACCACGACCGGCGTTTCCAGATCACCGTGGGCACCCTGTATCTGACGCTGACGGTCCTGGGCAGCCTCGCGTGGGGGTACATCCTGTCCCGGCTGTGGTCCGGCCCCCTGGACTTCGCCTTCTACGCGCTGTTCACCGTCACGGCCGTCCTGGCCTGGACCCTCGGCGGCATGGTCTTCAAGCTCCTGGCCGCGGGTACGGCCCTGAATTATGTCAGGATCGTGGGGTCCCTGGTGTACCCCCTCAGCTGGCTCCTGCGCCCGGTGACGGCCCTGCTGCTGGCGGTGATGAGCCGTCTGGACGACACGCTCTGGGTCACCGAGGCCCAGCCCCATCTGACCGCCGGGGAGATCCGCAACCTGATCGCCGACGACGCCGAGGACAACACCCTGGACGAGGATGAGCGGGAGATGATCCAGAGCATCTTCTCGTTCCACCACACCGCCGTGCGCGAGATCATGATCCCGCGCATCGACATGGTGATCCTCGACGGGGATGACGATGTCTCGGCCAGCCTGGAGGCCGTGATCAGCAGCGGCCACTCGCGCATCCCCGTGTACCAGGGCAACATGGACAAGGTCATCGGGATCCTGTATTCCAAGGATCTGCTGCGGCTGGTCAAGGAAGGCCGGTTCGCCGCCGAGGGGCTGAAGCTGGCCTCCCTGGTGCGGCCTGCCTATTTCATCCCCGAGAGCAAGAAGATCGACGAGGTGCTGGACGAGTTCCGCTCCCAGCACATCCACATGGCCGTGGTCATCGACGAGTACGGCGGCATCGCCGGCCTGGTGACCCTGGAGGACGTGCTGGAGGAGATCGTGGGGGAGATCCAGGACGAGTTCGACCCCGAGGAGGAACTTCTGACCTGGGTGGACCAGAGGCGCGTGCGGCTGGACCCGAAGATCGACCTGGACGATCTGAGCCAGGAACTGGGCCTGGATCTGGAGGGGGTCGACGGGTGGGAGACCAGCGAGACCCTGGGGGGGCTGATCTACGAGGCCGCCGGGAACGTCCCGGCCCGCGGGGACAGGATCACCGTGGGCGATCTGGTCATCATCGTGGAGGATGTGGAAGACCAGCGGATCCTGCGGGTGCTGCTGGAATCCCCCCGGGATCTGCCCGGCTATCTGCGGCACAAGCAGGACAAGGAAGCTCCTGCGGAAGATTCGAGTTGAGGTTGTCATGCTGGGTTTCCTGCGACGACATTTCCTGACCGGCCTGCTGGCCGTTTCCCCGCTGGCGATCACCAGCTGGATCCTGTGGCGGGTCTACCTGCTGGTCAGCGGCACCATGCGGCCGTGGCTGCAGCGGGTGCCCTCGCTTACCGAGACCTATCCCGACTTCTTCCTGACGATCATCGGGATGGGCGTCGTGCTGTGCCTGATCGTCCTTATCGGCCTGCTGACCCGCAACGTCATCGGCGGCGCGTTCTTCCGGATGCTGGACCGGTTCTTCAACGGCATACCCGTGGTCAAGAGCGTGTTCTCGGCCACCAAGCAGATCGCCGCCGTGTTCCTGCAGGACCGCCGGACCGCCTTCCAGAAGGTGGTCCTGTTCAGCTACCCGCGGCCGGGCATGTATTCGCTGGGCTTCACGACCCATGAGAATACCGGGCGGGACGTCGTCAGCGTCTTCCTGCCGACCACGCCCAATCCGACCTCGGGCTACATGTTGCTGGTGCCCGCCGGCCAGGTGACGGAGCTCGACCTGCCGGTCGAGGAGGCCATCAAGCTCGTGGTGTCCGGCGGGGCGATCATGACCGCCGGGCAGGTGGACGAGATCCGCGACGGCATGGACATCCTCGCGCCCGACCACCGGCTGCCGTCTGACGAACCGAGGGAGACCCGACCGTGACCGACAAGCAGCAGATCGATTCCGGCGAGGTCAGGCCCGAAGAGAGGGTCCTGGATCCAAGCAACCTGGACGCCGAACGCCACGCCCTGCTGCTGCGTTTCGGTGACCTGCTGGCAGCCGACGACCGGGAAAAGATCAAGGCCCTGGCCCTCGAACTTTCCCCGGGAGACCTGTCCGAGGTGCTGCGCCCCTTGAGCGTGGAGGACACGGCGCGGGTCCTGCGCCTGCTGCCTCCGGATCCTCTGGCCGAGGTCCTGGGGGAGATCGACAACCGCAGCCTCGACGCGCTGTTCACCCTGCTGGACATTGACGAGATCGCGGACGTCCTGGAGGAAATGCCCTCGGATGAGGCCGCGGACGTGATCGGCGAGCTGGGCGAGGACCAGCAGGCCGAGGTCCTGGCGGCCATGGAGGAGGAGGAACGGGGCGAGGTCTCGGACCTGCTCCAGTACGGTCCGGAGACCGCCGGCGGCCTGATGGACAAGGAGTTCATCGCCGTCGGCGAGGACCAGACCTGCGGCGAGGCGGTGGCCCGTCTGCGGGAGATGGAGGAGGACGATCTGGAGGACATCCACTTCGTCTTCGTCGTGGACCGCGCCGGGCGTCTGACGGGGCGGTTGCCCCTGATCCACCTGCTGCTTACCGACCCGGCGACCCGCGTGCGCGACGTCATGGAGCCGGATCCGTTGTACGTGCAGGTGGACCTGGACCAGGAGGAAGTGGCCAACTTCTTCATGACCCACGATCTGATCTCGCTGCCGGTGGTCGACGGCCGCATGCGGCTGGTCGGCAGGATCATGGCCGACGACGTCATGGACGTGCTGGAAGACGAGGCCACCGAGGACATCTCCCGCCTGGCCGGCGTCAGCGTGGAGGAGTTCGGGGAGACCTCCGCCCTGCGGGTGGCCCGCTCGCGCCTGCCTTGGCTGCTGGGGGCGCTGGGCGGCGAGCTCGGCTCGGTGCTGGTCCTGTCCCATTTCGAGGCCAGCCTGCAGAGCATGGTGGCCCTGGCCTTCTACATCCCCATGATCATGGCCCTGGGGGGCAACACCGGCATCCAGACCTCCTCGGTGGTGGTGCGCGGTCTGGCCACCGGGGAGGTGGGGTTCTTCCAGCTGGGCCGGCACATGCTCAGGGAGGTGGGCACGGCCCTGCTGACGGGGGCCGCCATGGCCGTGGCCGTATTCATCTTGTCCGAGGTCATCCACGGCGATACGGCCCTGTCGTTCGTCCTGGGGCTGGCCATGATGCTGGTGATCCTCATCGCGGCCATGGTCGGCACGGGAATCCCGCTCTTGCTGCATCGGTTCGGGGTCGATCCCGCGGTGGCGACCGGTCCGTTCATCACCACCTTCAACGACGTGTTCGGCCTGTTGATCTACCTGGGGCTGGCCACCCTGCTGATGAGCCTGATGCACGGCGGCGCGCCGTGAGCGTGCTGCCGCAGCCGGTCGTGGCCACCGACGCCCTGGTCCTGCGCAGCTGGTCCTGCGGCGAGACGAGCTCCATCGCCTCCTACCTGACCCGGGACCACGGCTACGTGAAGGTCATCGCCAAGGCCGCCCGGCGGCCCCGGTCGAGCCTGCGCCCCCTGGTCGAGCCCGGACGCCTGCTCGCGGTGGAATTCGGGCTGGATCCCCGGCGCAAGCTCCAGTACCTGCGGGGCGGATCGGTCCACATGGATCCCCTGGCGGCGGAGCCGTCCCTGGAACGTTCGGCCTTCCTGCTGGGCGCGCTGGAACTGGTCGACCGCTGCCGCCCCCGCGAGCTGGAGGCGGCCGGCCCCGTCCCGGACCGGGATGACGCGACCCTGTTTGCGGTTTGCGAGGAATTTGTCCGGATGTTATCGTCCCCGACCTGCAGCCGGCCGGACCTGGCCTTCTTCGCCCTGGAATGGGATCTGTTGTCGTTGCAGGGGCTGGCGCCGGATCTGACCGTGTGCCCGGGCTGCGGGACCCCTGCGGAGGCCGCAGATGCCGGGCCTTACCTGTTCGCGGTGGCCGAGGGCGGGGTGCTGTGTCCGGCCTGCCGCACGGTGGAGAATTCCGGCAGCGGCGCGCGCCGGCAGCTCGGCCGGGAGGCGCTGGACGTTCTGCGCTCCCTGGCCCGGGACAGGCGGGGCGGGCTGGATCAGGTTGCCTGGTCCCGCGCCCTGCGGCGGGAAGTCGGCGCCTTCCTGCACGGCTTCATGGGCTACCACCTGCCCGGGTACCGGCTGCCCGCCGCCCTGGATCTGTTGCGACCGCGAAAGGATTGACACCGGATGATGACCTACCAGGAGATGATCGCCTCCCTGCAGAGGTTCTGGAGCGACTACGGGTGTGTGATCACCCAGCCCTACAACAGCGAGGTGGGGGCCGGGACCTTCAACCCCAACACCTTCCTGCGCGCCCTGGGGCCCGAACCGTGGCGCGTGGCCTATGTCGAGCCGAGCAAGCGGCCCAAGGACGGACGGTACATGGAGAATCCCAACCGGGTGCACCAGTTCCTGCAGTACCAGGTGATCCTCAAGCCCAACCCTCCCCAGAGCCAGGAGCTGTACCTGGCCTCCCTGGGCGCTCTGGGCATCAAGGCCGCCGAGCACGACATCCGGTTCGTGGAGGACGACTGGGAATCGCCGACCCTGGGCGCGGCCGGCCTGGGGTGGGAGGTGTGGCTGGACGGCATGGAGGTGTCCCAGTTCACCTACTTCCAGCAGGTGGGCGGCATCCGGTGCAAGCCCGTGGCGGTGGAGCTGACCTACGGGCTGCTGAGGCTGTGCATGTTCATCCAGGAAGTCGACCACGTGAAGGACCTGGTGTGGGGCGGGGGGCTGACCTGGGGCGAGGTCATGGGCCAGTACGAGCGCGAGTACTCCGCCTTCAACTTCGAGCACGCGGATGTGGGCATGTACCGCCGTCATTTCGATGAGAAGGAGCAGGAGGCGGCCCGGTTGCTGGAGGCCGGGCTCGTGCATCCGGGTTATGACGCGGTGATCAAGTGCAGCCACCTGTTCAACGTCCTGGAGGCCCGCGGGGCCATCTCGGTGACCGAGCGGACCGGGTACATCACCCGCGTGCGCAACCTGGCCCGCCTGGCCGCCCAGAGCTACGTCCAGAGCAGGGAGGACCTGGGGTTCCCGCTGCTCAAGAGGGAGACCGCCTGATGCCACAGTCCGCCGACAAGACAAGCACCCTGCCGCTGCTGCTGGAAATCGGCAGCGAGGAGATCCCCGCCCGCTTCATCCCCGGGGCCATGCAGGCCCTCCGGGAGAACTTCACGGCCGCCATGGCGGCCAAGCGGCTTCCCGCCGAGGGCGTGCGGGTCGTGGCCACCCCGCGCCGGCTGACCCTGCTCGTGGACCGGCTGCCGGTCCGGCAGCCGGACCGGGACCTGACCATCAAGGGCCCCCCGGTCAAGGTGGCGTTCGGCCCGGACGGCGCGCCCACCCCGGCCGCAGAGGGCTTCGCCCGCAAGGCGGGCATCGCGCTGGAGGATTGCGGGCGCGGGCGGGACAAGCGCGGGGAATTCCTGGTGGCGCACAAGCAGGAGAAGGGGCTCGCGGCCCCGGAGGTGCTGGGGGAGGTCCTGCCGGACCTCATTCTGGGTCTGCCTTTCCGCAAGGTCATGCGCTGGTCGGACCACGACCTGGAGTACCCCCGCCCTCTGCAGTGGATCGTGGCCCTGCTCGGGGATGACATCATTCCCTGCGAGGTGGGCTACCTGCGGGCCGGCAGGACCAGCCGCGGCCACCGCACCCTGGCCGGCAACAGGGAAGTGCCCCTGGCGAACCCCGGCGCCTACCTGCAGGCCATGTCCGAGGCGGGGGTGATCCCGGATCCGGACCACCGCCGCAAGTTGATCCTGGACGGATTCGAGGACCTGCTGGCTTCCTTCTCCGACCGGGCCGAACTGGTCATGGACCAGGGTCTGCTGGAGGAAGTGGTCTTCCTCTGCGAGCATCCCACGCCCTTTCTGGGGTCGTATGCCGAGGAATTCTTCGCCCTGCCCGCCCAGGTGATCACCACGGCGCTCAAGGCCCACCAGCGCTACTTCACCGTGCGGGACCGCGAGGCCGGCCGGCTGTTTCCCCGTTTCGCGGCCGTCCGCGACGGGGGCGCCGATTTCCTGGAGAACGTGATCGCGGGCAACGAGCGGGTGTTGCGGGCGCGGCTGGCCGACGCGCTGTTCTACTGGCGGTTCGACCAGCAGAAGAGTCCGGATGAGCGCACCGAGATGCTGGGCAAGGTGACCTGGGTCGAAGGGTTCGGCACCGTCCTGGACAAGAGCCGCCGCCTGGTGGAACTGTGTGGCGAGCTGTGGACCGGCCATCTGGGCTTGCCCGCGCCCGTGCCTGCGGACCTGCTGCGCGCCGCCTACATCTGCAAGAACGACCTGACCAGCGAGATGATCAAGGACGGCAAGGAGTTCACCAAGCTGGAGGGCTTCATCGGCGCCCGCTATGCGGAGATGGCCGGGGAAAGCGCCCAGGTGGCCGGGGCCATCGAGCAGCACTACCTGCCCCGCGGCGCAGCCGACCAGCTGCCCGACGATGACATCAGTTGCTGCCTGGCCGTGGCCGACCGCCTCGATACCGTGTGCGGGTGCTGGCTGGCGGGCTTCGCACCGACCGGGGCCAAGGACCCGTACGCCTTGCGCCGCCACGCGCTGGCGGTGATCAGGATCCTGCTGGACTGCGGCTGGCATGTGGATCTGCGCAAGGTGGTGGCGGCGGTCCTGGCCAGGCTGGCCGCCTTCGCACAGGATAAGGATGCCCAGGCCGAGGCTGAACGGATCGGGGCCTTCATCCGCACCCGGCTGGAGGGGTACTTCATCGACGGCGGGGGGCATCCCCTGGAGGTCGTGCGGGCGGTGTTGCCCGTGCGCTGGCAGGATCCGGTGGCCGCCCGGGCCTGGATCGAGGCCCTGGAGGCCCATCGCGACCGGGAGGACTTCCTGCAGGCGGCCGCCGGGTTCAAACGGTGCCGGAACATCCTCAAGGGCGACCTGTTGCCCGTCGAGGGGTTCGACGCCTGCCTGGACCGGTGGCTGGCCGGGGGGCAGGGTGCCGGCGGGGAGGATTTCTCGCTGCTGGGGCACGAGGCGGCCCTGGATCTGAAGGAGCAGGTCGCGGTCGCGGCGGCCAGAGCCCGGCAGGCCGAACAGGATGGTCGTCTGGCGGATGTCTTGGCCGTCTTATCGGACCTGGGCCCGGCCATCGATCGCTTCTTCACCGAGGTCAGGGTCAACGTGGAGCAGGAGGACCTCCGGGCGGTCCGGACGGCCTTTTTGAGGGAAATTCACGGACTTTTTGCCCGATACGGTGATTTTCAGGAGATGGTTGATCATGAATAATTGATAAGTTGTCCGAGATTCTGCGCCGGGGGCCGTCTTTTCCGTGGGACGGTCCTCGTTTTTTAGGCATGATATTTTTTTCGGAAATACTATTGACTCGTTTGCCGGAATCGGGTAAGGTAATGGTGCGACTCAAAGACAAATAGTTCCCATCCCTTGAGGTGCGCTGTCCCTGTTTTCCACTTGCAGTTCGCTACAATCACTTGACGCAGTGTTCGCTCACCAACTTGGGTCTGCATCTTTGGAGGAGGTCTTGCTCGTTAAGCGCGGAATTCTGTCCGCGCCGACATGCCTCTGGGAACCTGATTTGTCGCCCGTCAATATGCCCACCAGCCCGGAAGGGCCGGCGGTGCATATTCAATCGTTCGCCTAACCATGTGTCGGCCTCGTGCCGATGATGGGGGGAAAAAAATGAAGAAATTCACCATGTTCGCTTGTGTCGCCCTGATGCTGGGCTTGGCGTTGAGCAGTGTGGCCGGCGATATGCCCGTCTACACCAGCAACCCCAATGCCACGCTCTACGGCGGCAACGCTAATTTCGCCAAGGCTTCCGGGGATACCGTCGATCTGATGGGTCCTCTGGGAACCTACAAGGGTGACTTCGAGAATTCGGTCGGCGGCGCCCTGTCCGACGGCTGGACCAGCCTCGACATCACCCAGCCCACCGAGACCCACTGGTCGCTGGACACCGTCAACAACGACCTGGACGGGATCACCGGCACCAGCGCCTGGTGCGGTGCCTACATCGACGCCTGCGCGACCGGGGATCAGCCCTGGGGTTACGACAACTCCTGGCACGACCTGATCCAGTGGACCTACGGTGTCTTGGACGCAAATTCTTCCACGACCGTGACCGTGACCGGCAAGATCTTCTACGATAACGAGCCCGGCTACGATTACGCGTACCTGAGCTACAAGGTCGGCGGCCAGCTGGGCTTCACCGACCAGGCGAGCTGGAATGGCCAGGCTCAGGATGTCAACGGCAACCCTGCCGCCGTGGACATCAACGAGTCCATCACCATCCTGCCTGCCGAGTACGTCAACGGCAACGAGGTGCAGATCCTGTTCCGGTTCCAGTCCGACGGCGGCTGGTCCGACGGTGACTGCTCCTGGCCGACCCGCGGTGCTGTGAACCTCGATGACCTGAATATGGCCATCGTCAACGGCGCCAACACGGACAACACCTTCGACGACTTCGAGAGCGGCTGGGGCAACTGGGCCGTGACCTTCCCCCAGGGCGTGGGCGACTTCGCGTACGTCTGGAGTGGCCTCGAGGACGCCGACCCCTGTAACACCAACTACAGCAACCAGGCCGCCTTCATCGACGACGGCGTCGTGGTGCCCGGCACCGGCGGCAGCCAGTGCATCAACTGGTGCTACGGTCCTTCCGGCTACATCGTGACCACCACCGGTGGTCTGGCCGGCCCGGACAGCCACATCCACAACGCGATCGAGTCCCCCGTGATGACCTGGCCCAACGCCACGTACGACGGCATCCTGTATGCCTTCAACGCGTACCGTCACGAGGACCTGTCGGCCGACGCCCCTGGTACCTTCTACACCTGGAGCATCCGTTCGGCCGATACCGACGGTTCCGCCAGTGGTACTCCCCAGGACATCACCACCCAGCCCTGGCTGGACCGGAACTTCGTTTACTACGGTGGTCCGGACTACCTCCGCGTCATCAACGACGTGACCGACCTGATGGAACCCGGTCGTGACGAAGTCCAGCTGCAGGCCACGGTCTACGAGCTGGGTTACGCCTGGGGCTGGACCGGTGACGACGGTTATCCCGCGCCGTACTTCGACAACTTCAACGTGAAGGTGTTCCCGTACATCGGCCCGGGCATGACCACCCGTGAGATCGACATCGCCAACGACAACTTCCCCGAGAGCGGCACCATCGACATGAACAACCCCGGCTCGCTGTCGGTGCGGTTCGACATGGCGAACAACATCTCCCTGGCCGCGCACCTGCGCAACGACCCGGGCGACTCCATCGTCTTCGGTGTCGTGCCCGTGCGGAGCGGTGCGGTTCTGGCCGGTGCTCCGGTGCTGCACTGGACCCTGAACCCCAACCCCGTGTTTGATGCCTACCGGACGAGCATCTACGGCACCGCCACCACTGGCACCGCCGTGGGCGATTCGGCCGTCGGCGCCAGCGGGATCCCCAGCGAGACCCTCTGGGCCTTCGACCTGCCGGATTCGAACTTCCTGTTCCCCGGCGACGTCCTGCACTACTACATCGAGGGCACCGACGACGTCGGTGGCGACCAGCAGACCTCGACCATGCCTGCTGACCTGACGGGTTATGGCGACTTCAGCCACCCGCTGGCCTACAACTCGAGCTACGTCGTCCATGCTCTGCCGACCCTGGCGGCCGACGGCTCCCAGCCCGGGATCCTGTTCCTGAACGACTTCGCCAACCGTGGCGGAGAGGCCGAGTGGTACGGTGCGCTGGACAACCTCGGCCAGGTGGCCGGTCGCGACTACGATATCTACTACACCAACGGGCCCAGCTCGGGTGTGGGTAATGGTATCGGTGGCCGCGCTCTTGCCGCCCAGATCGCGGGTTACAGCCACATCCTTTACACCAGCGGTGACCTGGGTGTGAACACCATCGCCAACGGCGACTACGACAACGACGCCGGTGACGACGTCGGCGTGTTGACCACCTGGTTGCTCTCCGGCGGCAAGTGCATGTTCATGACCGGTGACGACCTGGCCAGCGACATGTTCCAGGCCGGTACCGCGACCACCACGTTCCTGCAGGACTACATGGGTCTGGATGTGCAGAGCAACGACATTCGTCCGTTGATCGACAACCAGGCCACGCCGGTGGTCAAGGCTATGGCCGGCAACCCGGTCATCGTCAACCAGGACACCTGGCTGGCCTACGGTGGTTGCTTCGGCATCAACACCTTCGATGCCGTGACCCTGCGCACCGGCGCCGTGCAGCTGGCCGAGTTCCTGGCTCCCGGCTGTGTGCAAGGAGCGTATCCCTACAGTGCGGCGACCATGATGCAGGCCAACGGCAGCACCGTGATCAGCATGCCTTACGACTTCATGTTCATCTACAACGATGAGGTCTGCGGCGGTAGCAAGGCTCCCGCTCCGCTGACCGCTCGTGCGCAGATCCTGGCGGACGTTCTGAGCTACTGTGGTGTCGACCAGCACCCCGGTGATGCCAGTGCGGTGCCGGGCGCCGAGAAGTTCATGGCTCGGGCCTACCCGAACCCGTTCAACCCGACCACGAAGATCGCCTTCAACCTGCCCACGCAGGCCAAGGTTTCGGTCAAGATCTTCAACCTGCGCGGTGAACTGGTGCGGACGCTGGTCGACGGCGTGCGCCCTGCCGGTGAAAACTCCGTCATTTGGGACGGCACCAGCAACTCCGGTTCTTCGGTTTCCAGTGGCGTGTACTTCTACGAAGCGCGTTACGGCAACGAAGTTCAGGTCAACAAGATCACCATGGTGAAGTAGTCTTTCGGGATTACCCCATCCAAGGGTGACGGGCCACGGCTCCTCCGGGAGCCGTGGCCTTTTGGTTGTGCCTCGGAGATTGTTTCTCCTTATGGATCAGACAACCGCTTCCTTGTCTTTCAACTTCAGGATTTAGTACGCATACTTCAACTCATGCTTCCTGTTGTGTGGCAGTGCTCTGGTCACCACCGCCCGGTCATAGTACTGAGACCACCTGGGTGGCAATTCACACTGGGACCTGAACAATCTCCTGCTTAATATCTCATGTATTTGCAAAGGCCTGGACAATATTCCCTTGGCCATCGCTGGTGTTGGACTTCCCCGGACCTTCTCTCGTCTGCCCTTGATATAGTTCCTCCACACTAGCATCACCGCCAACCGCTCGGCGCTGCTCTGACGACGCTTCGACCATGCGATCGTCTCTCGCTTGTGGTTTCCGCTGCTGTGCCTGATCAGCAGATCCAGCAAGTTGACCGGCCACAAGTTGTTATTTTTGTCCCGGTGTTTCTTGCCGGAGGTAACCCGGTGGTCAATCCTTGTTGACACATGCTTCAAGGACCGTCTATAGGCATGGTGGTCATCACTGAAGACCACTGCTGAAGCCACTCCTCTCAGCGACACCTCGAGTACCTCCTGCATATCCTTCTCGATAGCTTTGGGATCGGGTCGGCCATAGCATTCCTCCAACAGCTGGCGTCGATTTTTCTGTTCTGGTGTCATCCTGCCCTTACGGCGTAAGGGGCTATCGGTAAAATAGATGAAGAAATCGCTTTCTTTTTCGACTGCGACGTGATGGTGGATAGGGAAGTATTGGCTGAACTCAAAGGACTCGAAGCCATCGATGACGATCTCGGTTGCTTGGGTTGCCTCCTGCATCATTTGCCAGTGGAACAAGAGGCAGTGCCTGCCGAGGCGGGCCAGGTGGCGGTCTATGGTACAAGGGGAAACGTTCAAGTCGCGGGCTATCTGCCTGTTGGCCATACAGCCTATGGTTTTCATAAAGATCAGTAGGTCCAGGTCCGGTCTTTTCTGCCAGTAGGTGGTGGAGAAGGTCTGGGTGCTGAAGGATCGTCCACAGGATTTGCATGTAAACCGTTGGATTCGGTGGGGAGGGGTGAAGCGTTTGAAAAAGCCGGTTTTCTTGAAGGGCCATGGTCCGCCGGAGTGGTTGTGATAGATACAGTTAGGGTTAGGGCAGAAGGGGGGCACCCATGCTGATTGGTTGGTGCGGGTAAATTGCATGCCGGATTGCAGGCAAGCCCCGGTCCAGACACAATCTCGGAGGCACAAGGGGAACGTTAAGGTTGACACCGGGCGATTCGGATCCCTATATTTCAGGAGCAGTTATTTGATTTGCCCCGCGGGCTGTGCCCACGGCCGGCCACCGGCCAACAAGCCGCCGAACCCACCTCGGCGCCTGTATAGAATCTGCTGTACCGCTCACGCTTCCTGGAGGATGCACGCCAGTATGAGGATCAGTCGCAGTTCACATTGTCGGGTCCTGGTCGGCTTGGTGCTGATGGCCCTTGCACTGGCTGGGTGCCGGGCTTTCGAGCCCGAGGCGGTCATCGTCAACAAGGCCCCGGAAACCTACATCATCGGCGCTCCCCTGGAAGACGGTGGGGGGTACTACCATTTCCACGTATACTGGTACGGATCGGATGAGGACGGCCAGGTGGATAGGTTCGTTTGGGCGCTGACCGACACCACCGTCCAGGACGATGAGACCACGGACGACGAGGAGGATGTGCGGTTCAATCCGGCCCTCGATGCGACCACGCTGGAAATCGGGCATTATACCACACGCACCGACTCCATCTTCAACTTCACCATCGACCAGGGTGTCAGCCCGTCCTATGACATGACCCTGCACATGGTTGCCATCGACGATTTCGGGGATTTCGACCGCACGCCCGCCCGTCTGCATTTCTTCAGCAACACCCTGGGCAATCCGTCCCTGCGGTTTTTCCGCATCGATGGGATCGATACCATCCCCATGGCTTCCGGCTATGTCGATACGGTCGGTTTCGGCCATCCTTACCAGATCGGCTGGTCGGGGGTATCCCCCAACATCAGGGGTTACGACCCTGTGGCCCTGGCCCGGGTGGATACGGTCTACCCCTTCGATGACGGTCTGTTCGGATACAAGTGGTTGATCTCGGGAGAGCTGGGCGGGAGCTGCGTCCCTTCGGTGGAGGATTGCTGGCACCCGCGCCGTTTCAACGAGGCCACCGGGGACAGTTTCTCCTACTTCGGCGATGTGACGAGCCTGTTGTTCGCCAACAACGACACGGGCAACGATCCGTTCAGCAAGCTGCTGCCCAGCGGTGAGGTCGGCATCCAGGTCAACTCCATCGACGTGGCCGGGGTCGAGGTCGCAACTTTCATGCGGCCGTTCAACTTCGTCGTGAATTACGATCCGGAAACGGAAATCGTGGAGGGTTTCGATACCAGGCATCCGGAGGATCAGGAGCAGTATCCCTATTATATCCAGCTCAATGATCCGTCCCAGGTTCATCACCCGTTCCAGGACGGTGACAGGATTCCCGATCGCACCTACGTGGTGGTCAAGGCCCTGGGCCGGGATGATCCGCGTGACAACAAGCTGGATCCTGAATTCCAGACCGCGTTCACGGGTTTCATCAGCGGTGTGCGGGATAATTTCTTCGGCGGGACCTTCCCGTTCGTTTCCGAGGCCAGCGAGATCAATTATGAACCCGCCTGGCCGGCGGATGAGGAAGGCTGGTATGCCGATACCCTCGGGTTCCTGACCGCCCCCCGCACCGAGTTCACGGTGCACATGCAGGCCATCGACGAACACGGCCGGCGTGACGGCTCACCGGCCGAGCTCTCTTTCGATGTGGGGTATCCTCCCTGCATCCAGTGCATCGAGACCCTGCCCAATTCCTCCTCGACCTCACGGTACGGTTCGGACGTGGCATGCTACGACGGTGTGTCCAGCCACGAATGTTTCGATGGCACGGATATCTACCGCATCAACAAGGACGGGCAGGGCAGCCAGAGCGATCATCCCTACCTGGAGAGACTGCTCGACGGCTTCATCCTGGTCGACAAGGCCACGGGCTTCGCCCAGTCCGCCGAGAATCTGGGTGATGACCCGGAGGCGACACGTGCGGCCAATTATGTGGTCGATGCGCAGCGCTACCGCATGATTGTTCTGTTGCACGGCAAGGATGACCCCCGGGAGGCATGGGATAACCCGGTTTACCGCGAGATGGCCTGGAAATACCAGGTGGATTACGACAACGACCCCTTCAACCAGATCAAGGACGGGGGAGGAAGCGACAACATCAACGATCCGACCTGGGGCAGCAAGGGTGTCGGCTCCGGGCTGGAAATCCAATCCGCCACGGGCCTGTGGAAGATCGCCGTGGATATCGCCGTGCCGACCGATCTCATGGTGAGGGGGCCGGAGAGCTACTACACGTTCACCTTGTTCTACGGCCTCGCCGGGCAGGACTCGACCCTGGCGGACCAGCTCTTCGACGCGACGACCAAGCAGAGCGGTCATGGCCAGATCCAGGCCGTGGCCCTGGACCAGGCCCAGTGCAACCCCATCTATACTCCGCCGCGGCCGGCCGCGTACAACCTGTTCAGGAATGTCAGGCCGGACGCCCCCCTGCTCAACGGGACGTGGCGCGACTGCAGCCTTACCGGGCATGATGTGAAGCTTTCCATTGACCTGTCCCAGGCGGCCATGGCCAGCCTTGAGGGTGAGCCGGCGGTCAAGGATTTTCAGATCATCATCGAGACCAGTACCGGGGATTTCCCCTCTTCACCCTGAGGGAATTCGATGGCGACCAGAGGACCGAGGAGATTCTCAATGATCAGGCGATTTTTCATGACGGTTCTGGCGCTGGGGATGGTGGCCCTGCTGGCCGCATGCTCCACCGACACGAACCTCGGCGGAGTCAAGATCCCCAACGCGAGGCCCGACACCAGGGTCGCGGGCCAGCCTCCGACACTGCTGGAGGCCGGTTACGCGGTGGAATTCCACTGGACAGGCTCCGACCCCGACGGGAAGGTCGCCGGCTACGAGTGGAAGATCAGCGACAACGGTTTCGACGGCATCAGCCCCCGCGATACCCTCACCATCGACCCTTTGACCGGGGCCGTCCTGCATCCCTGGCGGTTTACAACCGCCACCGACACCACCTTCTTCGTGCTGGCCGACCAGCCGAATTTTCCCGGTGACCCCGCCGGTGATCCCCGGAGCTTCCGTTCCCACTCCCTGTTCGTCAGGGCGGTGGATGCCACCGGCGCCAAGGATCCGACACCCGCCTATATCTCGTTCACCTCCACGACCCTGGTCCCCACCTGCCGGGTCGTGTTCTCCAAGGGCCTGCCGGACAGAGGCCCCCAGGTCGCTCCGCCGACCGTGAACGTCGGCTGGGAGGGGGACGACCCCGATTTCGGCCAGAAGATGCCCACCCGGGTGCGTTACCTCTGGAAGAAGGCCCCCTCGGTCGACGGCCGCTACTATTACCTGAACAACTACATCAATCAGGACAGCCTCACCTTCGACGACCCGGACTGGTCCGCCTGGCAGCCCTACAAGCCCCTGCAGGCAGACCGTATGATCCCGTTCTCCCAGCAGGAAGACGGCATGTTCTATCTGTTCGCCGTTCAGGTCCAGGATACCGCCGGAGCGGTCAGCGTGGGCCTGGGCTATCAGAAGGAAGTCGGCCATTTCCAGGTGCAGTACAACCGTTTCAAGCCCGGTGTGACGGTGGATGAACAGTTCCTGGGGCCGGGCAACCAGACGGCCGAGGTGGCATCCGGCCAGCCCATCAACTTCAAGTGGACCGCCGACGCCAGCTCCTATGGGGGGCATATCGTTTCCTACCGGCACGGCTGGGACATCACCAACCTGGACGACGATGCCGATCCGGGGTGGGCCGTACCGCCCGGGCTGTCGCCCCAGAACCTCTTCGACCGCGAGCGGACCTTCCAGGAGGGGATCCATACCTTCTCCCTGCGCGTAACGGATGATTCCGGCCAGCACAAGGACTTCCAGAGGGTGATCAAGGTGATCCCCTACGTGGATCAGAATTTCCAGCGTCCGCTGATGATCCTTGACCAGGTCGTGGACCATAACGTGCAGAATTGGCCCGGCCCCGACGGCCGCCCCCGCAACGATGAGAGCTACCGCAACGCCTACTGGCGGTTCCTGGATGATGTCCAGGGTGGGGTCTCGGGGGTCGAGTGGTCCAAGGACTGGCATGAGCATACCGAGATTTTGAATTACTCCGACGTCGTCGGCTACAGGGCGGTGTTGTGTTATGCCCAGTACAACGATAGCCAGCAGACCCTCAAGAATCTGCGCACCGGCACCGATGGCAAAGACAAATACGTCTGGTTGATCCCTTACCAGGAAAGAGGCGGCAACTTCTTCCTGGTTGGTGGTTCCAGCATGGAGTCCTTCATCCCTTCCAACATCGGCAATTATGCCCTGCCCATCGTTTTCACCACGCGGGAGAGATCCCTGCTGGTGGGCAGTTTCGAGGAGACCATCGGATTCGGGACGCGTGAGCTGCCCGACGGAACCGTCGTGCAGCGGGGTCCGTTGATGTATCCCTATGCCGGGGCCGGGATCGCCGCCCTGGACTGGACGTCCCCCAATGGCAAGTACGTCTACGGGCGCCAGGTGGCCGCATCCCGTGACCGGACCGTCGACTGCGTCGGGCTCAAGGGTCTGGCTCTGGATCCCGATTTCAAGGCGCACCAGGGGATCGGGCCCGGTGTGGTCCCCGATACCATGTGGACCAACCCGGATATCGACTGGTATGACGCCCGGGCCGCGGCGGCGGATACGGTGCGCCTGGCGACCGTGAATTTCCCCTTCCGCAACGACGAGTTCGTCAACTTCAACATCAGTCCGCGGACCTCGTCGATCACCCTCCAGGAGTGTGATTGGCCCGACGCGCCCGGTGGCCAGTGCATCGAGCCCATGTTCAGGGGTATTGCACGCATGGACTGGCTGCGCGAGCTCCGCTGGCGGCGGGGAGACACCGGTTGGCCGCACAGCGAATTCGAGGACAAGGATATCGTGGAGATCTGCGGACCTCTGGCGCTCAACGAGTACGAGGGCCAATCGCTTTCCAGCGCCAAGACCAACGGCAAGACCTTCGGCTATTTCTCCTACAAGCTTGTCCGGGACAAGCCGGGCAACAAGGCTGATGTGTACTGGGGGTTCGACCCTTACCGGTTCGATCCGGAGGGGTCGAAAAAGGCCATCCGTTGGGTGCTGAGCTACTTCGGAATTCCGATCAACCAGTGAGCGCCCGCGGAGGTTGCTCGAATAGCGGCGGCGGTTTCCCGCCGCCGCCACGGACCCTGAAAGGCAGGAGTGCATGAAGACAGGTAACTCCAAGGTGTTGAGTCTTTGTATCCTTGTCGCCGGGGTGCTGGGGCTGACCGGCATGGCGTCCGCCCAGACTCCCGATGCCGCCTGTGCCGCCGATTCCCTGTACCTGATTTCCCCGGCGAGCCTCCACATGGAATTGCAGACGGCCGAACCTCGGGGCATGATGGTCAGCTGGCCCAACCTGGATATATCCCAGGCCACCTGCTACACCCTGATCGACACCGCCGGATTGGGCTTCCAGGTTGATGTCTCGGGCGGGTTCGGTGACAAGGTGGACCGGGTGTTCAAGTTTCAGACCCAGAACTCGGGCGTGATCGGCGCCGCCCAGGCCGAGCCTCTGGTGGTCAAGTGGCAGCACCAGGGTTCCTCGCGCAACGGCGGTTTCGAAGGACTGCTCAACCTGGCGAACAACGGAGGCCTCTGGCATTTCGACGCGACGGCAGGTACCTGGCAGCAGGTCAACGAGGGCCTGCCCATGACCTGGAAGCAGGTCAACATCGTGGCCCTGGCCGAGGCGCAGGACGGAACCCTGATCGCCGGCATGACCAAGGGGCAATCGCTGGATACTGATCCTGCCGGGCTGTACATCAATCATGGCGCGGGCTGGGAAAGGCTCGCGCCGGAAATCTTCGACGATTCGAACCTCATCACCCAGGTGGCGGTCTCGCCCGATGATGGCGATCATTTCCTGGTGGGCACCGACCGGTCCGGTCTGTTCGTGACCCGTGACGGCGGGGCGAGCTTCACCCAGTTGACCACGGAGCTTGATCCGGGCTACGAGCCCCAGCCCAGCCGCTTCGATGTGCATGCCCTGGCCTGGCTCGGCGATACCATCTACGTCTTCGTCCAGAACCTGGGCGTTTTCGCGTCCGCGGACGGCGGGTCCAGCTTCTCCCGTATCGACCTGATGGTGCCTTCGGATCTGGATTCTCCCGAACCCGACCTGATCATGCCGGTGGTCAATTCCTTCACCATGGATACCGCGCGCCCTGGCCGCATCCTGGCGAGCCTGCAGTTCCACGGCGTCTATGAAAGCACCGACAACGGTTCGACCTGGCACGATCTCTATGGTGATCTGCTGGTGCCGGATCCTGATGCCACCGGCGCCTGGGTCAACAGCGCCCTGGCCGCTGTGGTGGACCCTGCCGATGAGGACGTCATCCTGATGTCCATCTCCCAGAAGGGCCTATTCCGTACCTCTGATGGAGGGCTGACCTGGGCGGAGGTCGGCGGCGACGTCCAGCCTGAGAACCGGGCCCAGCTGACCCGGGCTGGGCTGCTGGTTTCCACTGGTGGCTCGGGGCGGGTCTATGCCGTCGAGGACGGCGTCGGGCTCCTGCGCAGCGACGATTTCGGCCTGACCTGGGTACAGGAAGCCGATGCTCCGGCCCTGAAATCGGGATTCCTGTTGCTGAACTCGGCCGCCGGCCCCGGTGATCTCCTGCTGGGGACCTATGGCGGTGGCATCTACGTTCCGGGTTCCATCCTGCCCCTGGCCGATACCTACTCCGCGGGCACATCGGTGGAGTTGCGGGACCTCGATCTCGGTCTGGCCGTTGCTTTCACCGCCGGCCCGGTCGTGCCCTCGCTGGACCCGGACAAGGGCATGTTCCGTCTGGTCTGCCAGACCTTCCAGGGTTGGGCGGTCTGGCGGGCTCCGGCGCACGATCGCTACCACCCCGTCCTGCTGGGGCTGTACGACCGCGTCAATCCCGAGTCCTGCCTGGAGGGTTTCTGCGGGGATACCGATGTCCGGATCAGGCCCCAGTGTTTCGCTGCCAAGCGCGCGGCCTGCTTCGACGTCACCTCCTCTGATACGATCCGTTTCTTCGACCAGGAAGTCTACAACGGTTTCGCCTACTACTACTCCGTGACGAGTTTCGACTACGGCAACACCGCCCAGATCGAGCCCGAAAACAACTCGAATCCCCTGATGTTCTCCCCCCGTTGGGCAGGAGACGAGGAATCGCCCTTCACGGGGCAGGGCAACCAGTCCTACGTCCAGGTCAACATGGAGGCGGCCCCCGAGATCGCCGGGGACGGCGAAATCTATGTGTTCCCCAACCCCCTGCGTCCCGGGGCGGGGATTCCCGGGGAGGAGGGCAGGACGGTGGTCTTCACGAACCTGCCGCGGGAATCCAACGTGCGGATCTTCACCCCGGCCGGTGACGACGTGATGGAACTGGGTCCGGAGGTGCAGCGAGGGGGCCAGATCTACTGGAACACCGAGAACCGGGACCATCTCTCGGTGGCGCCCGGGGTCTACCTCTACCGCGTCGATGCCCCCGGCCGCTCGGAATTCTGGGGCCGGTTGATCATCATCCGTTGAGCGGATTCCGGTCTGGGGCGGCAAAATGTGATTTTCGGGTGCGGGTCCCTGGCCCGCACCCTATTTTAGGGGCGGTCCATTCTGAACCAACAGGGGCCGATCCCCTTTGATTGTGGTCAACATGTCGGTCCTGGCGGACCGGCCACATGTCTGGAGGAGCCATGAGTGACATGAGGGTCTATTTTTTCGGTGAAGGTTCTGCCGACGGCCGCGCTGACATGCGGGATCTGCTGGGTGGCAAGGGGGCCAATCTGGCTGAGATGACGAACCTCGGCATCCCCGTTCCGCCCGGTTTCACTATCACCACGGCCGAGTGCATCGCCTTCCAGGACAGCCAGAGCCTCAGTGCTCAACTCCAGGAGGATGTGCGTGGAGCCGTGGCCAGGGTCGAAGACATCATGGGCAAGAAGTTCGGCTCGGCCGAGGATCCCCTGCTGTTTTCGGTGCGCTCGGGGGCGCGGGTTTCCATGCCCGGCATGATGGATACGGTTTTGAACCTGGGGCTCAATGACGAGACGGTCAAGGGCCTGGCCAAGGTCAGCGGCAACGAGCGATTCAGCTACGACTGTTACCGCCGTCTGGTGCAGATGTACGGTGACGTGGTCATGGGGGTTTCCGGCGAAGTCTTCGAGCACGCCATCGACGAGATCAAGGCCAAGCGGGGGGTCGCCCTGGATACCGATCTGACGGTGGCCGACCTGCAGGAATTGATCGCCACCTTCAAGGCCCTGGTGGCCGAGCACAGCGGCAAGCCGTTCCCCACCGATCCCTGGGAGCAGCTGTGGGGCGGGATCGAGGCCGTGTTCCGGAGCTGGAACGTGGAGCGCGCCATCGAGTACCGGCGCATCAACCACATCCCGAGCGACTGGGGGACGGCCGTCAACGTCCAGACCATGGTCTTCGGGAACATGGGCGAAACCTCGGCCACGGGCGTGGCCTTCACCCGTGATCCTTCCACCGGGGAGCGGGAGTTCTACGGCGAGTTTCTCATCAATGCCCAGGGCGAGGATGTGGTCGCGGGTATCCGCACCCCGCAACAGTTGAACAACCACGGCCGGGAGAAGCTGCCGGCCGGCAACGCGGCCAAGGACCTGCCGACCCTCGAGGAGGCCATGCCCGAGGCGTATGCGACCCTGCTGGAGATCCGTGAGAAGCTGGAGCAGCATTACCACAACATGCAGGACATCGAGTTCACAATCCAGAACGGTAAGCTGTGGATGCTGCAGACCCGCAACGGCAAGCGCACCGGTGTGGCCGCCATCCGCATCGCGGCCGAGATGTTCGACGAGAAGCTGGTCGGCAAGGAGGAGGCCCTGCTGCTGGTCGAACCCGAGCACCTGGACCAGATGCTTCACGACCAGATCGATCCCGCGGCCAAGCTGGAGATCCTCGGCACCGGCCTGCCCGCCTCACCCGGCGCCGCCCAGGGCGAGATCGCCTTCAGCGCCGAGGATGCCGTGAAGGCCGCGGCCGCGGGGCACAAGGTCCTGCTGGTGCGTCGGGAGACGAGCCCCGAGGACATCGCCGGGATGAACGTGGCCGAGGGCATCCTGACCAGCCGGGGCGGGATGACCAGCCACGCGGCGGTCGTGGCCCGCGGCATGGGCAAGCCCTGCGTCGCCGGTTGCGGGGACCTGTTCGTCGACGGCGCCGAGGGTGTCATGACCATCGGGGGCCAGAGTTTCCGGGCCGGGGACAAGCTGACCATCAACGGCACGACCGGGGCCGTGATCAAGGGGGCCCCGGCCCTGGTGCCTCCCCATCTGGACGACCCCAACCTGGTGACCGTCATGGCCTGGGCCGACGAAATGCGCCGCCTGAAGGTGCGCACCAACGCCGACACCCCGGCCGACGCCCGGCAGGCGCGCGAATTCGGCGCCCAGGGCATCGGCCTGTGCCGGACCGAGCATATGTTCTTCGGCGAGGACCGCATCATGAAGATGCGCGAGATGATCCTGGCCGACAACGTGGAGGCCCGCCGGGCGGCCCTGGTGCAGATCAAGCCCATGCAGCAGGCCGACTTCGCCGGGATCTTCGCGGCCATGGACGGACTGCCGGTGACCATCCGCCTGCTGGATCCGCCCCTGCACGAATTCCTGCCCCAGCAGCCGGACGATATCGCGGCCCTGGCCGCAAAGACCGGCGTGAGCATCGAGGCCATCGAGCGCAAGATCGAATCCCTGCACGAGATGAACCCCATGCTCGGGCACCGTGGCTGCCGTCTGGGACTGACCTATCCCGAGATCTACGAGATGCAGGTCGAGGCCATCATCGGAGCGGCCTGCGCCGTCAAGAAGGACGGGGTGGATGTCCGGCCCGAGATCATGATCCCCTTGACCGGCGCGCGGCGCGAGCTGGCCGACCTGCGGAAGATGACCCTCGAGGTCGCTGAGCGGGTCATGGCGGAGCAGGGGCAGCAGGTCGAGTTCCTGGTCGGGACCATGATCGAGATTCCCCGGGCCGCCCTGCTGGCGGACCAGATGGCCCTGGAGGCCGACTTCTTCAGCTTCGGCACCAACGATCTGACCCAGATGACCTTCGGGTACAGCCGCGACGATGCGGGGGTGTTCCTGCCCGATTACGTCAAGTGGGGGATCCTGCCCGCGGACCCCTTCCAGAAACTGGATACCGAAGGGGTGGGCCAGCTCGTGGAGATGGCCTGCCGCAAGGGCCGGCAAACCAATCCGGAGATCCACCTGGGGATCTGCGGCGAGCATGGCGGCGAACCCAGCTCCGTGGCCTTCTGCCACCGGACCGGGCTGGATTACGTCAGCTGCTCGCCCTTCCGGGTGCCCATCGCCCGCCTGGCGGCCGCCCAGGTCGTGGCCCGGGAACGCCTGGCCGGGTCCAGGTAGGCCGCCGTGTCCCTGCACTGGTCCCTGGCGACCTGGTTGTGGCCCCTGCTGCTGATCCTGGCGGTAGGGGCCGCCGTCTTTGCGGTGGTGGTCTATCGGCGCACCGATCCTCCACCGGGAGCGGGGGTTCGCCGGCTCCTGACCTGGTTGCGAGCAGGGGCCCTGTTCTGCCTGGTCCTGGCCGTGGGAGGGCCCTTCCTGGCGGTGGTCCGCACACGGGTGGAACCTCCCGAGTTGGTGGTTCTGGTGGAGGACTCGGCCAGCATGGCCATCACGGACGCGGGCCGGGATCCGTCCGGCTCGGAACGTTCCCGCTGGCAACGCTCCCTCGACATCTGCGGCCTGCTGGCTGAATTCGCGCGGGACAGGCAGCCCCCCGTCCGGCCGGTTTTCCTGCGTGGGAACGGGTTCTCCGGGCCCGAGGAATTCCGGCCCGGGGACGGGGCCCTGGACGGCCCCTCACGGCTGGGAACCGATCTGGACGCCTTCGTCCGCAAGGCGCGAACCCTGCGCCGGGGGCGGCCGATAGGCGCGGTGGTTCTGATCAGCGATGGTGATCAGACCGACGCCCAGCGCGGCGGTTCCGGCAGCCACGATGCGCGGCGTGGTCCCGGTTTGCCTGCCGGGCGTTTCTTCACGGTGGGGGTCGGGGACCCGCAGGGCCCTGTGGACCGGCTGATCACCGACGTCCGCTACCCCAAGGTGGTCCACCGCGGCGACGAGGTGCAGATCGATTGCGTGGTGGAGCAACGTTTCCATACCGCCGCTCCCGGCGACAGCTTGACCCTGACGTTGGCCGGTCCCGAGGGGATCCTGGCCCGGGTGGATCTTCCCGATTCCGGCGGCACCATGCCGGCGTCGTTGTCCTTTCTGGCCGACCAAGAAGGATCCCAGATCTACGAGCTAGGGGTCACCCCCCTGGTCAACGAGCGTTTCCCGGCCAACAACGAAGTGTCCCTGGGCATCACCGTCCGCAAGGAACGGGCACGTCTGCTCCTGCTGGCTGCGGCCCCCCGTTGGGACGGCCGCTTCCTGGCGCAGGCTGCCCTGAAGGAATCACGGTTGGTTCTGGAGGTCGCGTATTCCACACCGCAGGGACTGGTTCTTGCTGACAGTCTGACGGCGTGGCGCCTGCCCGGGACCGCCGCTGGCTGGTCAGACTACGATGGCCTCATCCTGGAATACGCTTCCTGGCCCGACTCCCTGACCACGGAGCAGGGGGCCGCCTTGCTGGAGGCCGTCCGCAGGGGTATGGGGGTGCTGATGCTGCCGGGGCCCGGCTACCGGGGGCAGGGGAGCCCCTGCACGATCTTGCCCCGGCCCTGGCGCCGGCTCCTGCCCGTGACGCTTCGGGCGCGTGCGTGGCTCACCGGTGATTTCTTCCTGACGCCCCTGGCGGGTAGCAGGGGGCACCCCGTGCTGGCGGGGGTAACCCAGGCCGCCGGTCTCCGGAACCAGAGCGCGGAGGGCGGGCTGGCCGGGATGCCGCCCCAGCAGGCGGTGATCCCCGTGGAAGCGGATTCGGCGGCCACGGTGCTCCTCTCATGCCGGTCCCGGCAGGGGGAAAGCTGGCCGGTGCTGGTGTTGAGGAAATCCGGCCAGGGCAGGGTCGCCTGGTTCGGCGGTGACGCCCTGTGGCGGACCGCCTTCCGGGAGGCGGCCGTCGGCCTGGAACCGGGTGGTCGGGAACAGCCGGGACGCCGCCTGCTGCGGAACCTGCTGGTCTGGCTGGGCACCGGCGAGGAAACCGGCGGGTTGAGGCTGCAGGGGGATCTTCCCCTGGCGGTGGCCGGGCAGCCCCTGGCGCTGCGGGGCGTGTGGCAGGATATGCGGGGGCAGCCCGTGGGTTCGGGCCGGGTGGCCCTGGCCCTGTCACCGGTGGCTCCCGGCGGCCAGGCCGCCGCGGACACCGCGGGCGTGCGGACCTTCACCGCGGGCGCTCCGGATCCGGATACCGGGGAATTCCAGTTCCGGATTCCGCCCCTGGCCGCCGGCCGTTACCGGTTGCAGATGGTGGGTCAGGGGGCAGCCAAGGCCGAGAGCCGGCCCTTGACCCTGGTTGTCGATTCCCGTTCCCCGGAAGACCGGCAGGTCCGGCTCGACCGCAGGGCGCTGGTTCAGATGGCGGCGGCGGCCGGCGGCCGGTATGTCAGCGGGGCGGATTCCTCCCAGGTGGCATCCCTGCTGGCCGACCTGGACGGTCTGGACTGGCGGGGCACGCGGCAACAGGTGCGCTCCCGATACGACCCGGCCGCCGGGCTGCCGTTTCTGGCTGTGGTGGTGCTGCTGCTGGGCGTGGAATGGTATCTTCGCCGCCGTCACGGGTTGCTGTAGAATCCCCTCCTGACCGACCTCCCGGAATGCGTGCGGTTCGTGCGCCGGATTTTCCTGCTTTGCCTGTTCCTGTGGCCGCTGTGGCGGGTCCCCTGCTCCCGGTGCCAGGTGGTCCTGAATGAGATCTTGCCCGACCCCGAAGGCAGCGATGCGGGGCGGGAATTCGTGGAAATCTACAACCGGAGTCCCCGGGCCGTATCCCTGGCCGGGGTCGGTTTCCAGTTTGCCAACGGGGCCGACGATCCTTCCTGGCTGACCCGGTGGACCGGTGCGGCCGGTGACTCGCTGGCCGCCGGGGGATGGTTCCTGCTGGCCGATCACAACTGGCAGGGGGAAGCTGCTCCGGATGCCCAGTGCCGCCTGGGGTTGCAGAACGGGCCGGATGCCGTGCGGCTCGTGCGCGGGGACACGATCCTGGATCTGGTCGGATACGGGCCGTTGACCGAGGGGTCCTTCTATGAGGGCAACCCCGCGTCGGTGGCCCCCGGCCTCGCCCTGGCCAGGCGTCCGGACGGGAGCGACACCGGAGACAACGCCGCCGATTTCCGCCTCGTCGCCCCGACTCCGGGGCAGGCCAATTTCCTGGACTACAAGCTTGATCTGGAGGCCTGGAGGTGCGAGCCGCCCCATGCCGACCGGCCGGGTCGGATACTCAATGTCCACGCCACCCTGCTCAATTCCGGCCTGCGCGACCTTACGGCCGGCCACCTGCTCCTGGAGTGTGAAGCCAGACTGGACGAGGCCGAGGTCACCGACCTGGTTTCCGGCCGCGAGGTGAACCTCCAGTGGGAGATCACAACCGCCGGTTTCGGCCGTCATCCCCTGACCATCCTGTGCCCGCTGCCGGAAACGGGCGACACCCTGGCGGTCGGTCTTGGCGCCCTGCAGGTGGGAGGAGGGGGGCTGGTCCTGAACGAGGTGCAACCCGCTCCGGCCGATGGGCAGGGGGAGTGGATCGAGGTGGCCAACGGGACGGGTCAGGCCCTCGATCTGGAATCTTTCTCCATCAGGGATGAGGACGGGGATTGGCGGCCCTTGCCTGAGCATCGCCTTCTGTCCGGGCAACTGGTGGCGGTGGCCCAGGACTCGGCTGCCCTGCGGGGCTGGATCCGGGACAATGCCGACCATCATGATCCGGCTCTGTTTGCTTGTGGCCAGGGAGAAGCCCTGGTGCTGGGCTGCCGATCCTGGCCCGCCCTCAACAATGCTCCCCCGGCCGGCAGGGCGTTCGCCGACCGCTTCTACCTGGCCGACAGCTGCGGTGTGGTCGTGGACCACCTGACCCTCGGTCCTGGTTGCGGGAGCTGGGACGGGGTGCCCATCCCCGACCGCGGTCAATCCCTGGAACGGGTCGCATCATCCGCTGCCGACTCGATGGTTTCCCACTGGATTCCCTGTTCCCTCGGGTCCGGGGGGACGCCCGGATGCCCCAACAGCTTCACCGCCCCGCCTGCGCCCGGGCCCGGCCTGGGCGTCACGAGCAGGATCCTCGACCGCCGGGCGGGGCCCACATCCCTGGGCCTTTCCCTGATGGTCCCGGAGCAGGGGACCGGCTTCCGGATGCTGATATTCGACCTGTGGGGCCAAAGGGTGCGGCTCGTTGGCGGGGACGACCTGGGGCCGGGACTGCGCATCCGCTACTGGACCGGGGATGACGACGAGGGGAGGCCGGTCTCCGCCGGCGGATACATCCTTGTCGGGGAGGTCACCGGTCCAGGCGGCCAGATCCGGTCCCGCGAGCGGCTCGTGGTGGGGGTGCGGTGAACGTGGGGTGCAGAAGGGGCCCCCTGCTTCCTGCGGCGGTTTGCCTGGCGTTGTCGGCGGTGATCCTGGCGGGTCAGGCTACTGCGGGGTTCCCCGACCTGACCGATGGCTGGCTCCATGCGCCGGGGGGGATCGCCGCCGGGAATGATGTCGCCGGCGGAGGGTCCTGGGTCGCCGCCGGCCAGGGCCTCCTGTACGGATTGCCGGAGCTGCCGCAGCGCTACCTGGCCCTGGGCGTGGCGGGCCGGAACTGGTCCCGGACATGGCGCCTGCGTCTGGACTTCCAGCAGAGCGGCCAGGGTCTGTTCGAGGATGCCTGGTGCGGCGGAGAAATGGCGGTGGGCGGCACCCGGGGCCTGGGGTTGGTCTTCTCGCGCCGCAGCCTGCTGGTGGCGGGCCGTGCCGGATCCGTCTGCAAGAGCGCTGTGATGCACGGTTTCGTGGGCGTGGGCGGGATCACGAGCCCGGGGGTTCGCCTGGATGTGTACCTCCCCCTCTGGGCTGATGCGGAGGCAGACATCCCGCCGCCGGGCCATCAGCGTCTGCTGGACCTGCAGCTGAGCCAGGATAACGGGAGCCTTTGCGTGCGGCTGGCCAGGGACCGCCGGGATGTCCCCAGGCTGGATTGTGAAGTGCTGTGGGGCGATTCCGCACCCCTTGCGCTGACCCTGCGCCTGCAGCCCGGGACCGGGACGGTGGGGCCGGGGATCCGCCTGGGACGCCCGGGAATGCTCCTGATGACCTCGCACCTGGTGCATCCGGTCCTGGGCATCACCCACCGGCTGATGGTGGTGCTGGGGAGGTGGCAGGGATGCCGCCTGTGATCCGGTTCCTGGCAGGCTTCTGTTGTGCCCTGGTCGCCTGCTTGGCCTGGGGGGCCGAAGATACGGGCGGGGCTGCTCCGGACACGACCCTCACGCCGGACACCGGCGAGTTCGAGGAGGCCCTGTCCGAGCTTGAGGATGCGGGCAGCCCCCTGGCTGGTGAGCGCCTGCAGGAAATCCTTGCCGATGTTCCCGCGCCGGGCCACGGCACCGTCCTGTGGCGGCAGACACTGCAGGCGGGGTGCCTGCCTCCAGGATATCTGAAGCTAGATTTCACCCGGGACAGCCTGCTCGGCAAGGTCCGCAGCAGCCGCGAAGGATGCCGGCAGGGCCGGTGGCGGGGAAGCTTTTCCTGGTCCGGGGGCGGAATCCGTTTGTGGGCGGGTGACGTGGCCATGGCGCATGGTTTCGGGCTGCTGTCCGCCCGGCCGGGGCGCACCGCTTCACCGACGGCGGACCGTTCCCTGGGGCCCGGCACCAAATGTTTGCAGGCCTGGCCCTACGCGCCCTCGGGGTCCGCCCTGCGGGGTGTGGGCGTTCACCTGGAAAAGGGAGGCCTGGCCCTGGACACCCTCGCCGGTGCCCGGGCCGGGCCATTGCCGGGCCCAGCACCTTCGTATCGGCTGTTGCGGCTGTCCTGTGGAGAAGATGACGGTGGGCCGGCCCTGGCGCTACTGGGACTATGGGGAGGGCCGCAGCCTGGTTTCAGCCTGGCGGCCGCAAGCGGGCCCGGCCGGATCGAAGCTGCGTGTGAAGCGGCGGCGGGTGCCCCTTCCACCGATGGCCCAGGGTCCAGGTCATTCATGGGCCGGGTGGCGTTGCGCGGTTTCCTGCCCGCCAAGGTGGAAGGGGCCGCCGCGTGGTCCTGCGGAGGTCAGCCATCGCCCCTTGCGCAACGGCCGGCGGTGCTCAGCGGTTGGGAAGGCAGGGGATGGGCGCTCAGATCGGTAGCCCGGCCGGTCCGGGGCATGACCTTGAATTGCCTGGTGGCGGGTGCGGAAGAGGCAGACCCCACCGGCACGCAGCTCTCCCGGCGCGGGCTGGTGGAGTTCATGGCCGGCTTCGTGCCTTCACCCGGCTGGCGGGGAAGCCTGCGCTGGCGCGACCGGCGGGACGGGGGCGAAGCCGTTTCCCCGCGCTACCCCTGGCAGCCGGTGTTGGCCGCGGAGACGGAACATGAGATCACCACCGCTGCGGTCCTGACCTGGACCGGGGCCGGAGCCCGGGTCCGCACCTCGGTGCGTTCACGGGATACGGCCGCAGCGGGTGAAGGGGCCGCCCGCTACCTCTGGACGGTTTCCGGCCGGTGGCTCACGGACAACCGGTGGCGATTGCGCGCAAGCTGGGGCACGGCCTGGGGTGATGAGACCGATCTGGTCAGTGTCCTGAGCCCCCTGCGGGGGTACGTGATACCACGGCACTGGTCACGGTGGCGGCAGGAATGGATGATCGGGGCGGGGCGGGAGATCGGCTCTTGGCGTTTGCAAGCGGGGATCGCCGTCCGGGATCCCGCCCCCTCTTCTGCGCCCCGAAAGATGGCGGTGCAGGGCTGGCTGGAGGCCTCGGCACACTGGTAGGACCATCAGGGGCGGGCTCCTTATCGCCTTAAAGGTCAAAGGAATACCGCCGATAGAGGGGAGACCGAAGGCGCTCTACAACACCAGGAGGACTTGTGCTGACAGGTTCGGATCAGACCTTGGATCTGTGCCGGGAGGAGGATACGACCATGCAGCCGCCGGGCTGCGCGGAAACGCTCCTCCAGGACCTGCGTGATCTGGCCGGCAACGCGCGTGGCCCCGCGGAGCTGTCGGCCATGCTCTACGAAAATCTGCGCAAGCACGGCGATGGGCCCGCGGCCGGGCAGATCCTCAAGGGCATCCAGTTCCTGGCTGTTTCCGGAGAGGCGGCCGGTGCCCGCTTGCTGGGAGCCATGCTGGAGGTCGCCGCACCGGCCAGGCGCCTGTTGCCGCTGGTCCGGAACATGTCGTCCAGCCGCCGGTTGTGGCTGGGGCGCCTGCGGGATGATCCGGCGCCGAACCGCATCCTGGCCGACTGGTCCTCCAGGTTGGGTGAACTCGATAACCTTTGTGAAAAGGAGCATGAGGACGGGGAGGGGCCGTTGCCGACCCCCAGGGCGGGGTGGGAAGCCCCCTGGGGCAGCATGCGCCGCCGCCTCGCCGCTCTGACGGAGTTCGCCATGGCGGGCGGCACCCTCGCGGACCGGGACCGGGACCTGTTGCTGGGACTGCTGGGGCTGGAGGTCGATGCCTGGCAGGAAAGGATCAGCTTCCTGGCCGGATCCATCGACCCCTTCCGGGTCGCGGCCATCACCCGCGTGCTGCCGATCCTCAGCCGCGCCGATGCCGACATCCGGGATGTGCGGCACATGATGGACCTGGTCCGGCAGAAGAATGACCGGGAGGCTTTCACGCAATCCCGGCTGCGGGCGTTTGATATACTGGAAAACCGGGAATTCGCGACCCTCAAGCGGGTCCTGGGCAGGGAAGGTGACCTGAAGCCCCTGGCGGAGCTGTTCGACATCCAGCAGACCAGCCCCCTGCCGGTGCCGCTCCTGGCCCACGGTGCGGCCAGGATCCAGGCGGTGGCCATGCTGATGCAGAAACACGGCCTGCGCACGGCACCCGTCGATCTGGTCGGCGCATGCAGGTTGGCGATCGCCTGCCACGTCAGGGGGGAGGTGGCCTTGCCCGTTTCCCCGCAGGCCCTGCCCGTCCTGGAAGAGGCCCTGCGCAAGGCCCGGCTGGGACCACGCACCGCGAGCGGACCGGAGTCCTGGAGCCTGGACGGTGTCGAGATCCTGGCCGGTCAGATCGTGATCGTGTTGCCGGAGTCCGAGGATGATTGCCCTGCCTGGCCGAATTTCCTGCCCACACCCGCGGACGGCGATCCCCTGCGGGCCGGACCCGTGGTCCCGGCCAAGGCCGAGACCGGCACGGAAGGCGAACCTGAAGAAGACGATCCCGCCGACGGCGGCGCCGCGGCCATGAAGAACCTGGTGCTGACCAACATCCAGTCCACGAGCCTGGTGCTGGGCTTCCTGCGCAACCCCAAGTTCGTAGCCATCCCGGGCCTGGTCGAAGCCGTGGCCACCCGGACCCGCAACCCCCGGGTCATCGAGGTCATCGCCGTGGACAGGACCCTGCACACGGGGTTCGCCAACCGGGGCGTGCCGTTGGCCTGCCTGCGCAGCCCGGTGAATGTCTCTGTGAAGATCCTGCGGAAGTTCATCCACGTGAAATACATCTCCAAGGTCGACCTGAAACGGATGGCCCAGGACCGCGCCGGCATGCGCAAGGAGGTCATCCGCGAGATCGAAAAATACCTGGAAGCACTGGCCTGACACGGTTGACTTGCCTCCTTCGTCCGCCTAGGTTTGACGTATGGAATCTTTGCTCCCGCACGACCCGGCAGCGGCATGGGGTGGTGCGGGCGGTGTGCGTTGTATTCGGCAGCAAGGGAGAACGTGATGTTCGCCAAGAGGATGCAGAACCTGGGCACCGAGACCGCTTTCGAGGTGCTGGCTCAGGCCAAGGCGCTGGAGGCGCAGGGACGTGATGTGGTGCACCTGGAGATCGGCGAGCCGGATTTCGATACTCCGGCCAACATCATCGACAAGGCCGTCGAGGCCCTGCGCGGCGGCTACACCCATTACGGCCCCGCCGCCGGATTGCCCGAGGTGCGCAAGGTCTTCGCCGAGCATATCGCCCGTGACCGCGGCATCGACGTGGGTCCGGAGAACGTGGTCATCGTGCCCGGCGGCAAGCCCATCATCTACTTCCCGCTGACCGCCCTGGTCGATCCCGGGGACGAGGTCATCTACCCCAACCCCGGCTTCCCCATTTACGAGTCGGTGATCCGCTTCCTCGACGGCAAGCCGGTGCCCTTGCCGCTGACCGAGGAAAAGGATTTCAGCTTCGACATCGAGGATCTCAAGGCCCTGGTCAACGAGAAGACCAAGCTGCTGATCATCAACTCGCCCCAGAATCCGACCGGCGGCGTGCTGAGCGCGGCGGACCTGGACGCCATCGCCGAGCTGGCGGTCAAGTACGATTTCTGGGTGCTGAGCGACGAGATCTACAGCAAGATCATCTACGAGGGGCGGCACGAATCCATCAGCACCCGGCCGGGCATGCTCGAACGGACCATCATCCTGGATGGCCATTCCAAGACCTACGCCATGACGGGCTGGCGGCTGGGGTACGGCGTCATGCCCGCCGAACTGGCCGCCGCCGTGGCCAAGCTGCAGACCAACTGCACCAGTTGCACCGCCTCGTTCACCCAGATCGCCGGGGCCGAGGCTCTGACCGGTCCCCAGGATGCGGCCCGGGCCATGGTGGCCGAGTTCAAGGTCCGGCGCGATTTGCTGGTCGATGGTCTGAATGCCATCGACGGCATCAGCTGCAAACGGCCGCGGGGAGCCTTCTATGTGTTCCCGAACATTTCGAGCCTCGGCCTGACCAGCAAGCAGGTCGAACAGAAGTTGCTGGACGAGTTCAACGTGGCCGCCCTGGCCGGGACCTCGTTCGGGAAGTACGGCGAAGGTTATCTGCGCTTCAGCTATGCCAACAGCCAGGACAACATCCGCAAGGCGCTGGAGCGGTTCGCCGATTTCGTGGCGGCGGCCAGGCCGTGACCGGGCACGTGGACGCGGCAGTTCCGCGCCGTTTCGTCATCGCCCTGGGCGGCAACGCCATCATTCCGGTCGGGCAGGAAGGGACCTACGACCAGCAGGTCGCCATCACCCGCGGCACCATGACCCAGGTGGCCCGGCTGGCCGCGGCCGGCCACCAGGTGGTCATGACCCACGGCAACGGCCCCGTGGTCGGCAACATCATCCTGCGCAACGACGCAGGCCATGCCAAGTACGGCCTCCCCGGCATGCCCATGTTCGTCTGCGGAGCCGACAGCCAGGGTGGTCTGGGTTTCATGATCCAGCAGGCCCTGGGCAACGCCTTGCGGGACGCGGGCCTGGACATGTCCGTGGCCACGGTGGTCACCCAGGTCCTGGTTTCCCGCGACGACCCCGCCTTCGCCAATCCCACCAAGCCCATCGGGCCCTTCTATGACGAGCGGCAGGCCCGGCTGCTGGAGCGTGAAAACGGCTGGTCCGTGGTCAAGGACGCAGGCCGGGGCTGGCGCCGTGTGGTCCCCAGCCCTCTGCCCCGGAAAGTGATCGAGTGGGAGGCCATCCGCACCCTTGTCGACGGAGGGGTCCTGACCATCGCCACCGGCGGCGGCGGGGTGCCGGTGATCCGGGACGAGGCGGGGCATCTGCAGGGGGTCGACGCGGTCATCGACAAGGATCGGGCCAGCGCCCTGCTGGGCCAGCTGATCGGGGCCGACACCCTGGTCATCATCACCCAGGTGGTTGTGGTGTATGCCGGTTTCGGCACGCCGGAGCAGGAAGCCCTGCCGGTGCTGACGGCGGACAGGGCTGCGGCCATGCTCGCGGCCGGGGAATTCCCGCCCGGCAGCATGGGGCCCAAGATCGAATCCGCCCTGTCCTTCCTGGAGGGCGGGGGGCGTGAGGTTCTGATCACTTCGCCCGAGAACCTGCTGGCCGCCATCGACGGCCGGTCCGGGACACGGATCGTGCCCGCCGACCTGGGTTAGGTATTCCCGGCTTTTCCAATTCTCCGACGCGGGTTAGAATCCCGTGGTGAATGCGGATCGGCCTGTGGTCACGTGATCGCCCACCTGAACCCAAGGAAGAGGGACCATGAACGTTCTCGTCGTCGGATCCGGAGGCCGTGAGCACGCCCTGGTGCGCCAACTGGCGGCTTCGGCACAGGCGCCCCGGATCTTCGCCTGCCCCGGGAATCCCGGCATATCCCGGCACGCGGTCAACACCGAGGTGGACCCCCTGTCCAACGATGCGGTCGCGGCTTTCTGCCGGGAACAGGAGATCGATCTGGTCATCATCGGGCCGGAGGCCCCCCTGATCAATGGTCTGGCCGATCACCTGCGCCGGGACGGCGTGGCCGTCTTCGGCCCCGGGGCCATGGGGGCTCGGCTGGAAGGCGACAAGGAGTTCGCCAAGGAAGTCCTGGCCTCCGCCGGAGTGCCCACCCCGCATTACCATGCCTTCAGCAACCTGGAATCCGCGCTCAAGCATCTTGCCACCGTGGAACTGCCGGTTGTGGTCAAGGCCTGCGGAGCGGCCCAGGGCAAGGGTGTGGCCGTCTGTTCCACCCGGGAGGAGGCGGAGAAGCATATCCGTCTGTGCCTGCAGGACCAGGTGTTCGGACAGTCGGGGCTGCGGATCATCATGGAGGATTGCCTGTTCGGCCCGGAACTCTCGGTGCTGATCGTCACCGACGGGCAGGATTACTGCCTGCTTGCGCCCAGCCGGGACCACAAGCGAATCGGTGAACAGGACAAGGGCCCCAACACCGGGGGCATGGGGGCCTACGCCCCTGTGCCACTGCCTGCTGACCTGTACGCCCAGATCGACACCCGCATCGTGCTGCCGGTCCTGGCGGAACTGCGCCGGCGGGACATCCCCTACCGTGGGGTGCTCTATGCCGGGTTGATGCTCACCGAGGGCGGCCCCCAGGTCCTGGAATTCAACTGCCGCTTCGGCGATCCGGAAACCCAGGTGGTCCTGCCTCTTTACCAGGGGGATTTCCTGGATCTGTGCTGGACGACCGCCACGGGCCAGCTGGGCAGGCATCTGCAGGGGGCGCCCCGGTCCGCAGCCGGGGTGCCGGCCGGCTGGACGGGTGCGGGCTTGACGACCTGGGATCGCCACGCCGTGGTGGTGGTCGCCGCCTCGGACGGCTATCCCGGCACCTACACGCGGGGCAAGGCCATCGACCTGCCCGCCGAGGAGGCTCCGGACCGCTGGCTCATCCACGCCGGGACCCGGCAGGGCCCGCAGGGCCTGGTGACCGACGGCGGCCGGGTGCTGGGCGCGGTGGGCACGGGGCGTGACCTGCCTGCGGCCAGAAAGGCAGCCTACGAGCTGCTTGACCAGGTGCATTTCGAGGGTTTGACTTTCCGCAGGGATATCGCAGCGATCGGGAAGGAGGGCCGTTGATGGGCTCTGAAAAATCTCCGCGGGTCATGGTGTTGCTCGGCAGCGCCAGCGATCTGCCCGTGATCGAGAAGGCCTTGCCGCTGCTGGAGCGATTCGGCCTGTCCAGCAAGGTGGAGATCGCCTCGGCCCACCGGCAGCCGGCCAAGCTGCAGCGGGTGGTCCGGGCCGCCGAAAAGGGGGGGACCGAGGTCTTCATAGCCGCAGCGGGCATGGCCGCGCACCTGCCGGGGGTGGTCGCAGCCCTGACGGCGCGGCCGGTGATCGGGGTGCCGGTGGCCTCGGGCCCCATGGCCGGCGTGGATGCCCTGTTGTCCATTGTGCAGATGCCGCCGGGTGTTCCGGTGGCCACGGTGGCCATCGGCAGCGCCGGAGCCCGCAACGCCGCCGTCCTGGCTGCGCGGATCATCGCCCTGCACGACGAGCAGGTTGCCGCCGCGGTGGCCGAGCACCGGCGGGAGATGGCCCGGGGCGGGCGTTGACATGGCCTGCCCGGCCCTGGACCTGGCCGGCGCCGCCTCGGTCCTGGCCTCAGGCGGGGTCCTGATCCTGCCCACCGACACCCTGCCCGGGTTGCACGCCCGCGCCGACAATCCTGCCGCCGTGGCCAGGGTCCGTGCGCTCAAGGGCAGCGCTCAAGGCAAGCCCCTGGTGGTCCTGGCCGGATCCATGGAACAGGCGTGGTCCCTGCTGGAACCATTGAGCACGGAACAGGAGCGGATCTGCCGCCGCTGCTGGCCGGGCCCCTACACCTTGATCCTGCCCGGGGCGGATCTGACCGCCCCCTCGGTGGCTGCGGCCGGTGGCCGGCTGGCGGTGCGGGTTCCCGACCGGCAACAGCTCTGCGAACTGATCCTGGCCGCCGGGGGGCCGCTGGTCTCGACCAGCGTCAACCCGGCCGCCGAGGCTCCGGCCGGGACCCTGGCGGAGGCGGCCGCAAGCTTCGGCCCCCTGGTGGACGGTTACTGGAAACCCGACGGCGTCTTTCCCGGCGGAGCTGCGGTAGCCAGCTGCCTGGTCGATCTGACCCGGGGTTCACCGCAGGTGCTCAGGGAAGGCCCGCTGCCTTTCCCGCCTCCGCTGGGCGGTGGCCTTGACGACCCTTGTCGAGCTGTCTAATTTAGTGAAATCGGAGAGGTTAGCGGACGAGGGACAGGGAAGGGGCAGCATGAATATCGCCATCGGGTCGGACCATCGCGGGTACCCGCACAAGGAAGCGATCAAAGGGCTTCTGGAACAGCGCGGGTGGCTGGTCACCGACTGCGGTTGTCCGTCCGCCGAGGCCGCCGATTATCCCGATGCCGCCTTCCGTGCCGCCGAGCTGGTGGCCGCCGGCCGGGCCGCGCTGGGCATCCTGATCTGCGGCTCGGGCATCGGCATGAGCATCGCGGCCAACAAGGTCGCCGGGGTGCGCGCCTCGCTGTGTTTCACCGCCGAGCAGGCCGCGACCACGCGCCGCCACAACGACAGCAACGTGCTGTGCATGAGCGGGGACGCCTTGACCGCCTCCGAGGCCCTGCCCATCGTCGAATCCTACCTGGCGGCGTCTTTCGAGGGCGGGCGTCACGCCCGCCGCGTCGGCAAGATCACCGCTTACGAGCAAGATCATCTGAAATAGGAGTTGAGCCATGTACGAGCAGGTACACGCAGTCGATCCGGAAATCGCCGAGGTGCTCGATCTGGAGCTGGCCCGCCAGCGGTCGCAACTCGAGATGATCGCCAGCGAGAACTTCACCAGTCCGGCGGTGATGCAGACCATGGGGTCGGTCCTGACCAACAAGTACGCCGAGGGCTATCCCGGCAAGCGCTACTACGGGGGCTGCGTCCATGTGGACCAGGCCGAGACCATGGCCAAGAAAAGGGCCATGGCGCTGTTCGGCGCCGAGCGGGCCAACGTCCAGCCCCACAGCGGTTCAACGGCCAACATGACGGCGTACCTGTCGTTCCTCAAGCCGGGGGACAAGATCCTGGGCCTGTCGCTTTCCCACGGCGGGCATCTGACCCACGGGCATCCGGTCAATTTTTCCGGCCTGCTGTTCAAGGCTGTGCACTACGAGGTCGACCGCGAGAGTGAGACCATCGATTATGATCGCCTGCGCGAGCAGGCCCGGACCGAGCGGCCACGGATGATCGTCGGCGGGGCGAGCGCCTACCCCCGGTTCTGGGATTTCGAGGCCCTGCGCAGCATCGCCGACGAGGTCGATGCGATCCTGCTGTTCGACATGGCCCACATTGCCGGCCTGGTCGCAGGCGGGGTCCACCCCAACCCGGTGCCTTTCTGCGACGTGGTGACCAGCACGACCCACAAGACACTGCGGGGCCCCCGGGGCGGTCTGATCCTCAGCACCAAGGAGCATTTCAAGGCCATCCAGAAGATGAATTTCCCGGGCATCCAGGGCGGCCCCCTGATGCACATCATCGCCGCCAAGGCCGTCTGCTTCCACGAGTGCATGCAGGACTCCTTCAAGGAATATGCAGGGAAGACCGTGGAAAACGCTGCGGTGCTTGCAGATGCGTTGCTCGAAAAAGGTTTCAAGCTCGTCAGTGGCGGCACCGACAACCATCTGCTGCTGGTCAACGTCACCAACAAGGGGCTGACCGGGCAGGACATGGAGAACCTGCTGGACAAGGTCGGGATCACCGCCAACAAGAACACGGTGCCCTTCGACACCCAGAGCCCCTTCGTGACCAGCGGCGTCCGGTTGGGGACCCCCGCCCTGACCACCCGCGGCATGGGCCCCGAGCAGATGAAGCGGATCGCCTCGATCATGGACCGGGCCGTGGCGGCCAAGGACGACGAAGACGCCCTGGCCGGCCTGCGCGGCGAGAGCGAGGAACTATGCCGGGAGTTTCCCCTGTACGGAAACCTGACCTGAGCGGGACGGAGGTGCGGCCATGAAATGCCCCCGCTGCGGCCACGAGGACGACAAGGTCGTCGACAGCCGCGTCGTGCGCGACGGCCGGGGTGTGCGCCGCCGCCGCGAGTGCTCCCACTGCCAGCAGAGGTACACAACCTACGAAAGCATCGAGACCCGCCCGGTCCTGGTGGTCAAGCGCAGCGGCGAGCGGACGGCCTATTCCCGCGCCAAGGTCGTCGTGGGGGTCACCAAGGCCTGTGAGAAGCGCCCGGTGTCCCTGGAGCAGATCGAGATCCTCGTCGACCGCCTCGAGCAGAACCTGGCCTCGGCGGGCCGCCGCGAGGTGCCCAGCGAGGTGATCGGCCGGCTGATTCTGGAGGAATTGCGGGAGGTCGACGAGGTCGCCTATGTCCGGTTCGCCTCGGTCTACCGCAGTTTCCAGAGCGTGGACGAGTTCTTCACCCTGCTCCGGGACATGAAGAGCGCGGCCGATGATTCGGTTGCCGAGCCTCCCGGTTCTTCACCATGACCGCCACCCCTCCTGACAAAGACCTCATCGAGGGCGTAGAGGCCGCGGATGAACAGGTGCGCATGGGCTTCCTGGAGCACCTGGAGGAGCTGCGATCGGTCCTGATCCAATCCGGGCTGGCGGCCCTGGCCGCGGCCTCGCTGTGCTGGTTCTGGTCCGCCCGCATCCTCGATATCCTCATCACCCCCATCGCCGACCAGGGGGTCTATTTCACCGCGCCCAACGAGGCCTTCCTGACCCGGCTGAAGATCGCCGGCATGGTCGGCCTGTTCGTGGTGTTGCCCTTCATCCTGTTCAGGATCTATGCCTTCATCATGCCGGGGCTGTACCGCAGCGAGCGCAAGGTGGTGGCCCCGCTGCTTGTGTCCTCGACCCTGCTGTTCTATACGGGCATCGCCTTCAGCTTTCTGGTGGTCATTCCCCAGGTCATCACCTTCCTGCTGAGTTTCGGGACCCAGACCATGGTGCCGTTGATCGGGGTTGGCAACTACTTCGGCTTCGTCTCGCGCATGTGCCTGGCGTTCGGGCTCGTGTTCCAGTTGCCGTTGCTGGTGCTGGGGCTGAGCTGGGTGGGCATCCTGAATCCCCGCATGCTGCTGCGCACCTGGCGGGTGGCCATCATCATCATCGCGACCGTGGCGGCAATCCTCACGCCGCCGGACGTCATCAGCCAGGTGATGATGGCCGTTCCCGTGCTGATCCTGTATTTTGGATCGGTGTTGATTTCCCTGGTCGTGACCAGAAGGCGCGGTAAAGAGCATTGACAGCGGGCGAGTTTTGCGAATATTTGTCTGCGGGGCTGCCCCGTCCGGGTCGGCCCGTGGTTTTTGAAGTGGGTCGCCTGCGTGCGCGGCGCAGCACGCAGGGCGCGGCAGGTCCGGATTCTTCCAGGTGAAAGCGGGTGGCGATGGGCATCATGGATAAGGAGCGCATCAAGCTGGTCACCCTGCAGCGGACCATCGCCCCGGCCCTGGCGGACATGGAGCGCGAGTTCCAGCGGATCACCGAGGCGGACAGCCCCCTGACCAGGAAGATCATCGACCATATCCGCAAGGGCAAGAGCAAGCGGTTCCGGCCGACCCTGCTGCTGCTGGCGGCCCAGGATGACCGGGGATTCCCCCGCGAGGCCATCACCGCGGCGGCCAGCGTGGAACTGGTGCATACGGCCACCCTGGTCCACGACGATTTCATCGACGAGGCCCTGACCCGCCGCGGGCTGCCCTCGGTGAACGAGAAGTTCGGGTCCAGCGCCGCCCTGATCATGGGCGATTTCCTGTACAGCAAGGCCCTGCACAATCTTTGCAGCGAGAATCTGCACCATGCCGTGGAACTGCTGGCCCGCACCACGGTCCTGATGAGCGAGGCGGAGATGCTGCAGCTCGAGTACCGCTATGACCTGGACATCACCCAGGAACGGTACCTGCAGATCATCTACCAGAAGACCGCTTCCCTGATCGAGAACAGCTGCCGCATCGGGGCGTCGTTCAACGGCAGGCTTGCCGACCGGGAGGATTCCTTCGGCGTCTTCGGGCACAAGGTCGGGCTGGTGTTCCAGATCACCGATGATATCTTCGATTACCTGGGGGATGCCCGGCGCCTGGGCAAGCCCACGGGGCAGGACTGGGAGGAGGGGCGGATAACCCTGCCCCTGATCGCAGCCCTGGCCGAGGCGCCGCAGGCCGAGCGCGAAAAGGTGGCGGAGCTTTCCCGGAACCGTGACCCCGAGGCGAGGGCCCGCTCCTGGCCGCGGATCAGGGAATTCGTGACGGCATACGGAGGTATCGATTACTCCTTCGCCCGGGCCCGGGAGTACGGCGAGGAGGCCAAGCAGGCCCTCGCGCCGGTGGCCACCGGTCCCCAGCAGAAGCTGCTGACCGTCGCCGTGGAGTACGTCATCAACCGCCTCAACTAGGATGCCCATGACTGAACAAAAACCCGATGCAAGCGGTGCCGCGGAAAATTCCGGGGAGTTCGCCATCCCCGACGCCTCCGCGGGGTTCAAGCTGGCCGAGGCGTCGGCCTGGTTCCTGCTGGAGAAGAAGGCCGAGGATATCTCCATCCTGGACCTGCGCGGGGCCTCCGACGTTTGTGATTTCTTCGTCATCGCAGACGGTAATTCCGATGTTCAGGTCAAGGCCCTGGCCAGGCATCTGCGCGACAACCTCATGGAACGCGGGCACCGACCCCTGAACGTCGAAGGGCTGTCCGAAGGCCGCTGGGTGCTGCTCGATTTCTTCGATGTCATCATCCATGTGTTCCAGGGTGAAACCCGACGATACTACCAGCTGGAGAGGTTGTGGAACGACGCCCGCAGGCTGGATCTGGACGCGGACTGGTTCCGTGATCCGGAAGTGGCGGGCCGCCATCCCGGCCTGGATTTCATTTTCGCCCCCGGGGCGGAAAAGCAAGGTTCATAGCTCATGCTCAAACTCGAGGATCTACTGCGCAAGGCGTTGCTGGCGGCCATCGAACAATACGGTGTCTTCGAGGAAGACGTGGACATCGTGCTGGAGAAGCCGCGCGAATCCGGCCACGGCGACCTGAGCACCAACCTGGCCTTGACGCTAGGCGGGCGGCTAGGGCGCAAACCCCGCGAGCTGGCCGGGGAGATCGCCGCGGCGGTTTCCCTGCCGCGGGAGATCATCGCCTCGGTGGAAATCGCCGGGCCCGGCTTCATCAACTTCCGCATCGCCCGTGAGCACCAGATCGACCGTTTGCTGGCCCTGCTGCGGTCCGACGGATCCTTGGCGGCCATCAAGACCGGAGGCGGCAAGCGCATCAACGTCGAGTTCATCAGCGCGAACCCCACCGGCCCCTTGAACGTGGTCTCGGCCCGGGCCGGGGCCTTCGGCATGACCCTGGCCAACCTGCTGGACGCCATCGGCTTCGATGCCCATGCCGAGTACTACGTCAACGACGCCGGCCGCCAGATCAAGCTGCTGGGCCGCTCGCTGCGCGCCCACTACCTGCAGCTGGCCGGCCGGCCGGTGGAGTTCCCCGAGAACGGCTACAAGGGGCGCTATCTGGAGATCATGGCCGCCGAACTGCTGGCCAAGGACAGCAAGGCCATCCAGGAGGCGGGCGCCGCCTTCGACGACGAGAGCTTCCAGCGCATCGAACTGCCGTGCGGGGACGCCGCTACCTGGGGGGAACTCCCCGAGGACGAGGCGGTCGGCTGTTTCGCCAAGTACGCCCTGATGAAGATCCTCGGCTGGCAACGGGAGACCTGCCGTCGCTTCGGGCTGCGTTTCGAGACCTGGTACTTCGAATCGGAACTGCACGAGACCCGGCGCATCGAGCGCGCCCTCGAACGGCTCAAGAAGCAGGGCGCGGTCTACGAGCAGGAAGATGCGGTCTGGTTCCGCTCCACGGATTTCGGTGACGAGAAGGACCGGGTGCTGGTGAGGTCGGACGGCATGCCGACCTACTTCCTGGCCGACATCGCCTACCACTACCACAAGTTCCAGCGCGGTTTCGAACACGCCATCGACTTCTGGGGTCCCGACCACCACGGCTACATCCCCCGCATGCAGGGGGCCATGAAGGCCCTGGGCGTGCCCGAGGGCTGGCTGGAGATCCAGATCCTGCAGCAGGTGACGTTCCTCGAGGACGGCCGCATCCTGGACATGTCCAAGCGCAAGGGGCAGTTCGTGACCATGGACGCCCTGATGGACGAGGTCGGGGCCGATGTCGCCAAGTTCCTGTTCCTGACCCGCAAGCCCAACAGCCACCTGGATTTCGATCTGGATCTGGCCCGGCAGCAGTCCGACGTCAATCCGGTGCTGAAGGTCAAGTACGCCCACGCGCGTTCCTGCTCCCTGCTCAAGAACGCCGCCGAGCGCGGGGTGGAGGTGGGCGAGCCCACGGCCGAGAGCCTGTCCCATCTGGAGGATGAAAGCGCGTGGGCGGTGGCCCGCGAACTGGTGCGCCTGCCCCAGGTGATCGTCTCGGCGGCCACCAGCCGCGAGCCCCACCGCCTGACGGGGTACGCCCTGGAGATCGCGACCCTTTACAACCAGTTTTACAACCAGTGCAAGCGCATCCTGGACCAGGACCCGGCCCGGCGTCTGGCGTTGCTGCACCTGAGCGTGGTCACCGGGCACGTGCTGCGGAAAGTGGCCGAGCTGATCGGCATCGAGATGCCCGAGGCCATGGAAAAGAGGGATTGATATGTCCATTCTGGTGGTTGGTTCGGTGGCTTACGACACCGTGGAGACCGCGCGGGAAAAGCGCGAGCGGCAGCTGGGCGGCAGTGCGAGCTACTTCGCGGTGGCGGCCCGGGGGCGCGGCCCCGTTCGCTGCGTGGGGGTCGTGGGCGCGGATTTCCGGGCGGAGGATCTCGAGCTTTTGAGCCGGCAGGGCGCCGACACCACGGGCATCGTGCGCACCGACGGCAAGAGTTTCCACTGGTCCGGCCGGTACCACGCCGACATGATCGAACGTGACACCCTCGCCACCGAACTGGGCGTGTTCGCGGAATTCCAGCCTGAGATCCCGCCGGCCTGGCGCAGCAGCGAATACCTTTTCCTGGCCAATATCCATCCCGCCCTGCAATTGCATGTCCTGGACCAGATGGATGGTCCGCAGCTGGTGGCTCTGGACACCATGAACCTGTGGATCGAGACCACCCCGGAGAAACTGCATGAGGTCCTGGCCCGGGTGGACATCCTGCTGGTCAACGACGGGGAGGCTCGCCAGCTGACCGGCCTGCGCAGCCTGGCCCGCGCCGCCGAGGCCATCGCCCGGATGGGGCCCAAACGGGTCATCATCAAGAAGGGTGAGCACGGCGCGCTCTACTTCGGGGTCGACTCGGTGCTGGCGGTGCCGGCGTTGATCCTGGACGACGTGGTCGATCCCACCGGGGCCGGCGACAGCTTCGCCGGGGGATTCATGGGCGCGCTGGCTGCCGCCGGCGCCGATCGTAACAGCAAGGAAGCGGTTTTCCGGCAGGCCATGCTCGATGGAACCGCCACGGCCAGCTTCTGCCCCGAAGGTTTCAGCGTCGAGGGGCTGCTGGCGATGACCGATGAATCCTATGCCCGCCGCCTGCAAGCCCTGCGGGGCATGATGATCCCCTGATGCAGCCGCCTGATTTCGGTGGTTTTCGCGGATTCAGGGGTCAATTGCAGGAACATCTTGTTGGAATAATTGGAAAGTGATACCATGGCTTAACTGACCGTGTGTAGGCGGTCGTGTATGGTGAATGTCATGATCAAAATCTGCTGAGTTCAGGAGGAGTCACCAGTTGGAGTGGGATCCCGAGGGAAGAGACGCCTGGGTTGCCGATGCCCAGCGGTGGATCGGCCAGATCAAGGGCGTGCTGCAGAGCAAGATCGAGTTGGATGACGACGGGGAGATCCAGGGGATCCACGTGGTGGCCGGCTTCGACCGGGAACCGCGCCACATCGTGCGTGACGTGGAAAGCCTGTTGAAGGCCCGCCTGGGCATCGATGTTTTCTACAAGAAGATCGGTGTGGTCCAGGTCCTGGAGAACGACGAGGCTCCCGCAGGCCCCTTGCCCGATGGTCCCGGCGTCCCCAAGGAGGCGGGCCCGCCGCCCGAGGCGGAGGCCGGCCCGCACCCGGCAAAGGCCGCCGCCGCCCCTGGCGGCGTGACCTTCCACCCTCCCGAAGATGAGGCCGGGCCTTCACCGGAGGCCGACCATCCCGGCCGGCGGCCGCAGGGGGCCCCGCACACGCCCGACGCCCCTGCTGCTCCCGAGCCCGAACGCCCTCCCATCCCAGCCGTCCTGGTCGCCGAGGACCTGCCGCCGCGGATCCTTTGCGCCGGCGTGGGGGTGCTGGTGTCCGAATCGCTGGTCAGGGCCGAGGTCCAGCTGCAAGCCGGTGAGCTGGCGGTCCGGGGGACCCGCGAAGGCCCCAACCATCCCCGCAGCGACGTGGCTCTGATCGCCGAGGCCACCCTGGAGGCCGTGGGCAAGCTCCTGGCCGCCGAGGTCCTGCTGCACGTCCACGAGATCACCACCACCAGGCTGGGGGGGCAGGAGGTCGTGCTGGCCGCTGTGAACCTGGTCGAGGGCCGCCGGAGCGAGATCCTGTTCGGGACCTGCGGGGCTGATCACAATCGCCAGCAGGCCGTGGTTTTTGCTGTTCTTGACGCCTTGAATCGGCGACTCTCCCAGTATCCGTTGCAGGATGCCGCCCAGGAGTGACCCCGGCCCATCCTGTCTGACATTTCCCGACCGAAGGCGGCCTTAGTCCGCGGAGTGTGCGCTATGAAGTACTCCGAAAGCGGTGTGAGCATCGATACGGCCATGCGGGCCCTGGCGCGCAGCAAGGAAGCGGTGCGCTCGACCTGGGACGAGCGCGTTCGCAACGAGATCGGGGCCTTCGGCGGGCTCTATCAGCCGCAGCCCGGCGGGCCTCTGCTGACCGCCAGCGTGGACGGCGTGGGCACCAAGGTCATGGTCGCCCGCATGGCCGGCGTCTACGACACCGTGGGCCGGGACCTTGTCAACCACTGCGTGGACGACATCCTGGTCCAGGGGGCCGAACCGCTTTTCTTCCTGGACTACTTCGCCACTTCCAAACTGCAAGAGGATGTCCTGCCCCAGGTCATCGCCGGGTTTGCCGCCGGTTGCCGGGACAACGGGTGCGCCCTGCTGGGGGGGGAGACCGCGGAGATGCCCGGCGTGTACGAGCCGGGGGAATTCGACCTGGCCGGGACCATCGTGGGGCAGGTGCAGCAGGAGCACGTCATCGACGGCTCGCGCATCACGGCCGGAGACCGCATCTGGGGGATGCCCAGCAGCGGCCTGCACACCAACGGCTATTCCCTGGCCCGCAAGGTCCTGTTCCAGCAGGCCGGCCTGAAGCTGGCCGATACGCCCGCCGAACTGGACGGCCGGACCGTCGCCGAGGCCCTGCTGGCCGTTCATGTGTCCTACCTCGAGCCGATCCGGACCTTCTGGGCCGAGTGTGGCAGGGAGGCCCTGCACGGTCTGGTGCACATCACCGGGGGCGGCTTCTACGACAACATCCCGCGGGTGCTGCCGGCGGGGCTGGGCGCGCGCATCGATACCGGAACCTGGACCACCCCCGGCATCTTCCGGCTGCTGCAGGATCGGGGCAAGATCGCTACCGAGGAGATGTACCGGGTCTTCAACATGGGCCTGGGCATGCTCATGTTCACCCCCGCGGATATCGATACCACCTGCCTGCAGGCCATGGGCGCGGTGGGCGTCGGCGAGGTCGTCCCGGGGGGGGGAGTGGTGCAACTCCGGTAGGGTCCCACTGTCCCTCCTTCCCGCCACCCGTGGGACACTCTGGGACAGATCATGGTGTTGCCATGCCCTTCGTTGCTTTAAAGTAGTTTATTAGAAAATAGTTGTAACAAGTTATTGAATAACAGCTTTTGAACACAGTGGGGAATTTTTCAATCTCTTCCGCCAGTGGGACATTTTCCGGCTTGATCCCTGCAATCTTCCGGTTTCCGGTCGCCCACTAGTCTGGCCACTCCTGGGCCTGCTCGCCTCTTGTTCCAAGGAGTCATCATGGATGCATATGGTTTTTGGCAGGAAGAGATGCGTTGTTTTCCCCACGGATGCAGGTACTGCGCGCTGTGGGTTTTCCGCTGCGAGGGGGGGCGGGAAACCGGCATGCCGCTCAAGTTGCTTTTCCACTGGGTGCGGGGGCGGTCCCTGCGGCAGCAAGAACCGGCGCACCCGCCTTTGGGGGCGGTGCTCAAGGCGGTGCAGGAGGACCGGGAAGGGCTGAGCTTCCGGGGCCGGGAGGCCGCCCTGTGGGTCGAACCCATCCGCCTGGACGGCATGGCGCGGGGCGCGCTGGCCCTGTGGTTCGAGGCCGATGAGGTGTGGCGGGAGGGAGTTTTTCTGTGGGGCCAGCGCCTGGCAGGCCGCCTGGGGCCGGTCCTGGGCCACCTGGAGCCTGTGACCCCGGACGGGACCTCCTCGCCCGCCGACCCCCAGCTGCCCCTGTTCGTCCCCGATTCCCGGCCCACGGGAAAGAGGCCGGGCGGGCCGGCGCGCAGGGGTGCCAGGGGGAGGCGGGCAGTGCCTCTGCCCAGGCCGCTGTCCATTCCCGGTATCCCCGGCGCCGTGGGGGTGAGCCGGGAGATGAGGAACCTGGGCCGCATCCTGGGCGATGTGGCCGCCAGCAATGCCAACATCCTGTTGCGCGGGGAAAGCGGTACGGGCAAGGAGGTCGTGGCCGCCGCCATCCACGCGGGCAGCCCCCGCAACAGCGGCCCCTTCGTGGGTCAGAATTGCGCGGCGCTGCCGGAGGGGCTCTTCGAGAGCGAACTGTTCGGGCATCGGGCCGGGGCCTTCACCGGGGCCAAAACCGACAAGATGGGGCTTCTGTCCTCCGCCGACGGCGGCACGTTCTTCCTCGATGAGATCGGCGACATGCCGCTGCCGTTGCAGATCAAGCTCCTGAGGGTGATGCAGGAGCGGAAGGTCCGCCGCATCGGCGAGTTGAAGGCCCACAAGGTGGACATCCGTTTCATAGCGGCCACCCACAAGGACCTGGCCAGGGAGATCAAGGACGGACGTTTCCGCCTGGATCTGTTCTACCGCCTCAAGGTCATCAGCCTGGAGATCCCTCCGCTGCGGCAGCGGCCGGAGGATATCATCCACCTGCTGGCCTACTTCTTCGGCCGCCAGGGGCGGCGCATCGACCGCATGTCCATCACCGAAAAGGCCCTGGCCATGCTCCAGCAATGGCGGTGGCCGGGCAACGTCCGCGAGCTGGAGAACGAGGTGCAGCGGCTGCTGGCCCTGTATCCGGAGCAGGAGGTGATCGGTGCGGAGCACCTGTCCGCGGAGATCAGGTCCCCCCACCAGGGGGCCATCGAGGCGGTGGACCTCGGCTTGCTGCGCAACCTGCGGCAGGCAAGCGCCATGCTGGAACAGTACCTGATCCGCAAGGCGCTGGCCGCCAGCGGCGGGCGCAAGGCCATGGCGGCCCGGCGGCTGGGCCTTTCCCGGCAGGGGTTGTACAAGAAGATCGCGCGTTACGGCATGGTGGACCTCATCGAAGAAAGGGTGGCCGGGGGGCGCTAGACAAGAAGCGGGCGCGGGGTTACGTTGCCGGTCATGAGCACGCTTTCCCGGAAATTCGGCAACCTGCGCCCGCACCTGGCCACCAACCTCGCCCTGCTGGGCGGGTTGATGCTGACGACCTCCATGCCGCCGTTTCCCCCGGTGGTGCTGCTGGCGCCATTGGCCCTGGTACTGCTCTTCCAGGCGCTGCGGATCAGCCGGCGGCCGGGGCGCACGGCCTGGATCTTCGGGCTGGCCCACCAGACGAGCCTGCTGCACTGGCTCTTCTTCCTGGATCCTTCCAAGAGCATCCCCAGCCGGGCCCTGGTGCCGGTGCAGGCCATCGCCGCCATCTGCTACGTCTCCCTGTTCTACCTGGCCCTGGGCTGGGTGTTCGGGCGGCTGCGGGGCCGTCTGGGCGCCGCTGCGGCCTGCTGGATGCTGCCGGTTGTGTGGCTGGCCATGGAGGCCGCGCGCGGGGTGGGGGAGCTCGGTTTCCCGTGGTGCCTGACCGGGGCAGCCGTGGCCGGAGGGCCCTTGATGGGCCTGTACCGGACGGCCGGCGAGCAGGGGGTGGGCCTGGGCCTGGCCTTGGTGGCGGCGGCGGTGGTTTGCCGGGGTTCCTCCGGCGGGGCCTCCGGTGAGAACACGGACCGCCGCTGGCGGTGGGTGGTGGCGGGCACCCTGCTCTGGTGGGCTTTCCTGGTGGGAGGGGCGTGGTTTCCCGGGACCGGGCCCGAGGCCGAGGTAGCCGGCCGGCCGGTGATCAAGGCCGCGGCCGTCCAGCCCGATGTGGCCTTGGCCGACAAGTGGGCCCGGGGCAAGATCGATTCGACCCGGGTACCCCTGACCATGCTGACGGCCCGGGCCGCCGACGCCGGCGCACGGTTCGTGGTCTGGCCCGAGACCGCGGTGCCCGCGTACGTGCGCTACGACCGCGGCCTGCTCGACTGGGTGCGGAACATGGCCCGGGACAACGGCATCTATCTGTTCACCGGCTTTCCCGACGCCCAGCGCAATGCCGACGGCAAGGTGATCAGCTTCAACTCCTCGGGCCTGTTCGACCCCCGCGGCAACCTCGTGGCCCAGTACGCCAAGCACCACCTGCTGCCCATCGGCGAGGCCATGCCCTTCGAGAAGTACCTGCCGTTTCTGGCCAGGGTCGATCTGGGCCAGGCCGAGTGGACGCCGGGTCCTGCGCCCGAGCCCATGACCGTGGGCACGGCCGATCACCAGTGGGCCTTCTCGTGCCTGGTTTGCTTCGAATCGGCCTTCGGTAACCTCGCCCGGGACGCGGTGCGCAAGGGCAGCCGCGCCCTGGTGGTCATCACCAACGACGGCTGGTTCGGCCGCAGCGCCGGGCCCGTGCAGCACGCCATGCTGGCCCGCATCAGGGCGGCCGAATGCCGGGTGCCGGTGATCCGCTGCGCCAACAACGGCATCAGCTTCATCTGCGACGACCGGGGCGCGGTCCTGGACGAGTTGCCCCTGGGCGTGCGGGGGGTCGTCCGTGCGGACTTCCCGCCGGGATCCGGGGACACCTTGTACGTCAGGGCCGGCGACCGGCCCCTGTGGATATTCTCGCTGCTGTGGTTGGCTGCGGGCTCCTGGCTGGCAGTCAGAGACCGAAAGGAAAATCCATGACCACGACGCCGCGCCCGCCGCAGTTCGCCTTCTGCCCCTATTGCCGCACCGCGCTGGAGGACCGCGACGAGGGGGGGCGGCCGCGCCGGTACTGCCCGGCCTGCGGTTACACCCAGTACCTGAACCCGGCGCCGGGGGCGGGGGTGATCATCATGCGGGGCAAGCAGGTCTGCCTGGTCCAGAGGAAGTATCCTCCCCGTCAGGGCCTGTGGACCGTGCCGACCGGGTTCATGGAATGGGACGAGACCATCGGCGAGACGGCCGTGCGCGAGGTCAAGGAGGAAACCGGGCTGGATGTCGAGCTGACGGCCCTGCACGAGGTGGAGACCGGGGTGCTGCCGCCGAACCAGCCGGTGCTGGTGGTGTTCTTCACGGCGCGGGAATGCGGGGGCGAGCTGGCCGCCGGGGATGATGCAGCAGCGGTGGGGTTCTACCCGTTGGACGCCCTGCCGGGGCCCATCGCCTTCGGGGCCCACCGGCGGGTGCTGGCCGAACTGGCTTCGGGTCAGGGGATCATCCTGGACCCGACCGGTGGAGCGGCGGGGGAGGCGTCGTGAACGGGCACCGGATCAGGGCGGCGGTGCTCCTTTCGGGCGGCGGCAGGACCCTGGCGAACCTGCTGGAGGAAATCGCTGCCGGCCGGCTGGACCTGCGGATAGCCGCCGTCGTGGCCAGCAGGCCGCAGGCCGGCGGCCTGGACATCGCCCGCGAGGCGGGGATCCCCACCGCCGTATTCCGGCGCCGGGATTACCCGACCACCGCAGCCCACAACGAGGCCATCAACGCCTGGCTGCAGCCCCATGACCCCCAGCTCATCATTCTGGCCGGCTACCTCTGCTTCTACCAGCGGCCTGACTGGTGCGGCGGCTACGTGGTGAACATCCATCCGGCCCTGCTGCCCCGGTTCGGGGGCAAGGGGTTCTACGGCGACCGTGTGCACCGGGCCGTGCTGGAAGCGGGGGAGAGCGAAAGCGGCTGCACGGTGCATCTGGTGGATGACCAGTACGATCACGGCCGCATTCTGGGGCAGCAGAAGGTGCCGGTTTTGCCCGGCGACGATGTGCACAGCCTGGCCGCGCGGGTCTTCGCCGCCGAATGCGAGCTCTACCCCCGTGTGCTGGGCCGGCTGGCCGAGGATCTGCGCCACGGGGATTGAAAAAGGCCCCCGAAACCATCCGGGGGCCTGTTCGGGTCACGGGCGGGGTTCAACCGGGGAAATGGCCGCACACATCGGTGCCCGCTCCGTCCCGGTCCGCGGGATCGCCGGTCATCAGGTAGCGGTGGATGGCATCGGCTGCCTTGCGGCCCTGGCCCATGGCCAGGATCACCGTCGCCCCGCCGGTAACGATATCCCCGGCGGCGAAGCAGTTCTCCAGGCTGGTCTGCATCCACTCGTTGGTCAGGATGATCCCCTTGCGCGCGTCGCGTTCCAGCTCGGGCACATCCGCGGTCAGCAGGGGGTTGGGGCCCTGGCCGATGGCGATGACCACGGTGTCCACGGCGAACTCCTTGATCCTGCCCTCGATGGGGATGGGCCGGCGCCTGCCGCTGGCGTCCGGTTCGCCCAGCTTCATCTCCTGGCAGCGGATGGCTCCCACGGCGCCCTTGCCGTCGTCGACGATCTCCACCGGCGAGTGCAGCAGGTTGAAGTCGATGCCTTCCTGCTCGGCGTGGTGGATCTCCTCCGCACGCGCGGGCATCTCCAGCCGGCTGCGGCGGTACACCAGGTAGACGATCTCCGGCTGCAGCCGCTTGGCGGTGCGAGCCGAGTCCATGGCGGTGTTGCCGGCGCCGATCACGGCGATGCGCTTGATCTTCTTGACGGGCGTATCCGACCCGGAGGGGAACTTGTACCCGCCCATGAGATTGACCCTGGTCAGGAACTCGTTGGCGCTGTAGACGCCGTTGAGGTTCTCCCCGGGGATGCCCAGGAACCAGGGCAGGCCCGCGCCGGTGCCGATCATCACCGCGTCGAAGCGTTCACGGATGCTGCGCAGGCTCTCGGCCTTGCCCACCGGATAGTTCATGACGAACTTGACGCCCATGTCCTCGAGCCCCGAGACCTCGCGCAGCAGGATCTCCTTGGGCAAACGGAACTGGGGGATGCCGTAGAAGAGCACGCCGCCGGGCTTGTGCAACGCCTCGAATACCGTGACGTCGTGCCCCTTCTGGACCAGGTCGCTGGCGGCGGTCAACCCGGAAGGCCCCGAGCCGATGATGGCGACCTTCTTGCCGGTGGGCGGGGCGATCTCCGGGGTGATGGTCAGGTTGTGCTCCATGGCGTAATCGCCCAGGAAGCGTTCGACGCGGCCGATGCCGCCCGGCTCGCGGCCCTTGTCGGGCTTGTTCAGGGTGCAGACCATCTCGCACTGGTCCTCCTGGGGGCAGACGCGCCCGCAGATGGCCGGCAGGAAATTCTTCTCCTTGATCTTGCGCAGGGCGCCTTCGAAATCCTTTTCCCCGACCAGCTTCAGGAAGGCGGGGATGTCGATGCCCACGGGGCAGCCGGACTGGCAGGGCTTGTTCTTGCACTGGATGCAGCGCAGCGCTTCCTGGGTCGCTTCGATCTCGTTGTAGCCCAGGGGCACTTCCTCGAAGTTGTAGATGCGCTCGTTGGGGTCCTGCTCCCGCATGGGGGTCTTGACCTTGCTCTTGTTGAGGACCTTCTTGGGTTTCTTGGCGTTGTCGGTCACGTCGGTCCTCCTCTACTGCGTCTTGGTGTTCGTGCCGGAAGCGGGTTCCTGCTTGGCCTGGTGGTACATGTTCAGCGAAACCTGCTCTTCCGGTTTGTAGTAGCTCAGTCGGGTGATCAGCTCGTCGAAATCGACCTGGTGCCCGTCGAATTCGGGACCCTCGACGCAGGCGAAACGCGTCTTGCCGCCGACGGTGACCCGGCAGGCGCCGCACATGCCGGTGCCGTCGACCATCAGGGGGTTCAAGGAGGCCTGGGTGGGGATGCCGTGGGGCTCGGTGGTCTTGCAGACGAACTTCATCATGACCACCGGACCGATGGTGATGACCTCGTCGATCTTCTCTCCGCGCTGGATCAGGTCTTCCAGGGCGTGCGTCACCATGCCCTGGCGGCCGTAGCTGCCGTCATCGGTGGTGATGATGGTCTCGTCGGCCAGGGCCTTGATCTCATCCTCGAGGATCAACAGCTCCTTGGTGCGGGCCCCGAGGATGGCGATGGTCTTGTTGCCCGCTTCCTTGAGCGCCTGGACCTGCGGCCAGACCACGGCGTTGCCGATGCCCCCGCCCACGCAGACGACGGTCTTGCCGGTGGGGATCTCGGTGGCCTTGCCCAGGGGACCGGCCAGGTCGTGGATCTCGTCGCCGGCATCCAGCTCGGCCAGCATTTCGGTGGTCTTGCCCACGACCTGGAACACCAGGGTGATGGTGCCCTGCTCGGGGTTGCGGTGGGCGATGGTCAGGGGGATGCGTTCACCCTCGTCGTTGACCCTGAGGATGATGAACTGGCCGGCCTTGCCCCGCCGGGCGATATGTTCGGCCTCGATTTCGAACAGCTTGGTCTGGGGTGCGATTTCCTTGGCGAAAGTGATTTTGTTCCCCACGGCGGGCTCCTTGGTCTAGGGTCCCCTGGAAGGCGGCGGCGCGGCCACTATGGCGATTTGCGGTCCGGGCCGAAATCGCCTCCACGTTTGAAAAGATACTTTTGGGAAGGCCAGAATCAAGTACGGATATGGACTGGGATCTTATTAACCGGCGAAACTGCAGATGATTAGAAATATCAAGGGCCGGCGACCGCTCGGCTCATCCCGGGGGGAACGAGATGGCCCTGCGGTGGGAGGCCGGCCCTTGGTGTGTTGTTCCTCTGCGGGGACCTTGCCGTTTGCACGGTCCGTCGTCCCGGCAACGTCGGTTGCAAGGTCTGTGCCCGCCGGGCATCTTGGTCCTGGAACCCCGCCTGCCGGGGGGTTAGATTGGGGCGGTATCACGATGAGCCCGGCCTGTGCCGGGCGGGCCCAGGACCGGGAGCGGTGCGATGGAAGAGCTGGTGCGCGGAATTCTGGAGAAGATCGGCGAGGACCCCGGACGTGAAGGCCTCGTGGATACGCCTGCGCGGGTCACGAGGGCCTGGCGAGAGATCGCCGCGGGTTACGACATGGATGCGGGCGCCATGGTGCGCGGCGCCCTGTTCACCGCCGAGGGCCGCGACATGATCGTCGTCAACGACATCGACTTCTACAGCATGTGCGAGCATCACATGCTGCCGTTCTTCGGCAAGGCCCACGTGGCCTATATCCCCAACGGCAAGATCGTGGGCCTGAGCAAGATCGCCCGGGTCGTCGAAGCCTATGCCCGCCGCCTGCAGGTCCAGGAACGCATGACGACCCAGATCGCCGACTGCCTCATGGAGAACCTCCAGCCCCTGGGGGTGGCGGTCATCCTGCATGCCCAGCACCTGTGCATGATGATGCGCGGGATCCAGAAGCAGAACAGCTGCGCGGTGACCAGCGAGATGCGCGGCTGCTTCCGCAAGAATTCCAAGACCAGGGCGGAGTTCCTCTCGCTTATCCGCGAGAGGAACTGACACCCTGACCGGTCCGGATCAGATACCCTGCTCGCCCAGCCAGCGTTCGGCCTCTATGGCGGCCATGCAACCGGTGCCGGCCGAGGTGATGGCCTGCCGGTACACGTGATCCTGCACGTCGCCGGCGGCGAACACACCGGCGATCTCGGTGGCGGCGCGGCCCGGTCTGGTGATCAGGTAGCCGTTCTCGTCGGTGGGCAGCTGGTCGTCGAGGAAGCCGGTGTTCGGTGTATGGCCGATGGCGATGAAGCAGCCGGTGACCTCCAGCTCGCGCAAGGAACCGTCCTGGGTGTCCTTCAGCTCCAGACCCCGCAGGTTCCCCTGGTCGTCCGGCAGGTAACGGTTGATCACGCTGTTCCAGGCGATCTCGATCTTGGGGTTGTCGAAGGCGCGCTGCTGCATGATCTTCGATCCTCGCAGCTCGTCGCGGCGGTGGATCAGGGTGACCTTGCTGGCGAAGTTGGTCAGATAGAGGGCCTCTTCCAGGGCGGTGTCGCCGCCGCCGACCACGGCGATCTCCTGCCCGCGGAAGAAGAAGCCGTCGCAGGTGGCGCAGGCGCTCAGGCCCTTGCCGTTGAACTTCTCCTCGTCCGGCAGGCCCAGCCAGCGGGCCGTGCTGCCGGTGGCGATGATCACCGCCGGGACCGTGTACTCAGCCTTGTCCGTGGTGACCTTGAAGGGCCGGCTCTGCAGGTCGGCGGCCGTGACCGTTTCGGATTTGATCACCGTGCCGAAGCGCTCGGCCTGGGCCCGGAACTTCATCATCAGTTCGGGTCCGTCGATCCCGTCGGGAAAACCGGGGTAGTTCTCCACCTCGGTGGTGATGGTCAGCTGCCCGCCCGGTTGCATCCCCTCGAACATCAGGTTGGGGATGTTGGCGCGGCTCAGGTAGATGGCGGCCGTGTAGCCGGCCGGGCCGGCTCCGATGATGATGACCTTGGGGGTTTGGTTTTCCGTCATGGGTCGCTTCTCCAGGGAAAAAAGAAGGGGGTGGATTTTCATTTGTGCCCATACATAAGGTTTTTCGCCGGGATGTCAATGTCCGTTCCCGGGGTGAATTCCTCCATCGGGAACTTGACGGGAGCGGCGTCGGGTATTAATTATAGCCACTTGCGGAATGCACCCGGGAGGCAGGGCCTCTCCGGCGGGTTTTTGTGTGTACCCGGACTGCCCGAGGGCATGTCCATATCTTTTCAGCGGAGAAACACCATGTACGCGGTGGTCAAGATCAAGAATCAGCAGTACCGGGTCACCCCCGACGCCAAGCTGCAGGTGCCCCTTTTCGACGGTGAAGAGGTGGGCGCCACCCTGAATTTCGACCAGGTCATCCTGGTGGCCGACGGCGACGAGATCCAGGTCGGAACCCCGACCGTCGCCGGCGCCAGCGTCGCTGCCGAGGTCCTGGGCCATGGCCGCAGCCGCAAGGTCATCGTCTTCAAGAAGAAGCGCCGGAAGAACTACCGGCGCAAGGTCGGGCATCGCCAGCCCTATACCGAGATCAAGGTCACCGGCATCACCGTCTGATTCGCATCCCCTGCGGGGCGCAGGCATAGACAAGGAGCGCTTCCATGGCACATAAGAAAGCAGGCGGCAGCACACGCAACGGCCGCGATTCCAATGCCCAGCACCTGGGCGTCAAACGCTTCGGCGGGCAGCCCGTAAGCGCCGGCACCATCCTGGTGCGGCAGCGGGGCACCCGCATCCACCCTGGCACCAACGTGGGCAAGGGCGGCGACGACACCCTGTTCGCCCTGGTGGACGGCACCGTCGTCTACGAGGATTTCCGGGGCAGCAAGAAGCGGGTGAATGTCCAGCCTTTCTAGCAGCAGACGTTCATGCGGATTCCGTGAGCCCGCCCCATTCGGGGCGGGCTTCTCTCTTGGTCCAAGGCGGGTGCGATGAACCGGATCGAAGTGGACCCCGAACGTGTGCTGGTGGTGATTCCGGCCCGGTACGGCTCGACGCGTTTCCCCGGCAAGGCTCTGGCCGACCTGGGGGGGCGGCCCCTCATCGTGCGCGTCATGGAGAATGCGGCGCGGATCGGCGGCGTGGGCAAGGTCATCGCCGCCACCGATGACCCACGCATCCTGGCGGCCGTCCAGGAAGCGGGGTTCGCCGCGGTCATGACCGCACACCACGGCACCGGCACCGCCCGGGTGGGGGAGGTCGCCGCCGGGGATTCCGCAGGCATCATCGTGAACCTGCAGGGAGACGAGCCGTTGCTCGAGCCCCGGACGGTGGAGGATCTGGTGGCGTTCCTGCGGGAGCGGCCGGACGTGGATGTCGCCACCTGCGCCCATCCCTTCGCAGGCCCCGACGACTGGCACGACCCCAACGCCGTCAAGGTGCTGTTCGATGGCCGGGGTTCGGCTTTGTACTTTTCCCGGGCGCCCATTCCGGGTACCTTCCCGGGGAGGGGAGGGGACGGGCACCGCCTCGCCCTGAGGCATGTGGGGCTCTACGCCTTCCGGCGCGCGGCCCTGGAACGGTTCCTGGCCCTGCCGGTCTCCCCCCTGGAGGCCCACGAAGGGCTCGAGCAGCTGCGCATCCTCGAAGACGGCGGGCGCATCGGCGTCGTGAGGATCGACAGCGCTCCGGTCGGGGTCGACACGCCGCAGGATCTGGAACGGGTGCGGCGGATCTGGTCCGCCCGCTGAGGGCACACAACCGGCCTTGCAAGGTCCGGGAAAGGAAGCTCATGGCCAAGTTCGTGTTCGTTACCGGAGGGGTGGTCTCCGCCCTGGGCAAGGGGATCGCCAGCGCCTCGCTGGGCAACCTGCTCAAGGCCAGGGGCCTGAACGTCATGCTCCAGAAGTTCGACCCCTACCTCAACGTCGATCCGGGCACCATGAGCCCTTTCCAGCACGGGGAGGTCTTCGTGCTGGACGACGGGGCCGAATGCGACCTGGACCTGGGTCATTACGAGCGCTTCACCGACACCAACCTGTCCCAGATCAACAACCTGACCAGCGGCCGCGTCTACGAGACCATCCTGGCCAAGGAGCGCAAGGGCGAGTATCTGGGCCGCACGGTCCAGGTCATCCCCCACGTGACCGACGAGATCAAGCGCCGGATCATGTTGCCGGCCAAGGAGAACCCCGAAGTCGACGTGGTGATCACCGAGATCGGCGGCACCGTCGGCGACATCGAGAGCCTGCCGTTCCTGGAGGCTATCCGCCAGTTCCGCCTGGAGCACGATCCGGCCGATTCGGTCTCGGTGCACCTGACCCTGGTGCCGTACATCGCCGCGGCCGGGGAGGTCAAGACCAAGCCCACCCAGCACTCGGTGCGCGAGCTGCGCAGCATCGGCATCCAGCCGGATTTCCTGTGGTGCCGCACGACCCGGCCCCTGGAAGCGGAGGCCCGGCGCAAGATCGGCCTGTTCTGCAA
>JANTFX010000002.1 GCA_024763215.1 Candidatus Krumholzibacteriia bacterium
CCTGGGCGGCGATACCGGGCCCGTCCAGCTTCAGCTCCGCCAGCAATTCCTGGCGGGTCGCATGTTCCTGGAAATGGTCCGGGATGCCCAGACAGGCCACGCGGGGAGCCGCGGAGGCCTCCTGCCCGGCCGCCCATTCCAGGACCGCGGCGCCGAAGCCCCCCGCCCTGCTGTTCTCCTCGACGGTGACCACGTGGGTGTGCTCGTTCCAGATACGCGCCAGGGCGGCCTCGTCCAGCGGCTTGATGAACCGCATATCGACGACCTCGGCGTTCACCCCGGCAACCGCCAGAGCCTTGGCCGCTTCCAGGGCGGGGTAAACGACCGCACCCACCGCCAGCAGGCAGACGTCCTTGCCTGTGCGGAGAGTCTCCGACGTGCCCGGCGGCAGGGGCACTGCCGGACCGGAAATGTCCACCCCCCTTCCGGCGCCCCGCGGATAGCGCAAGGCGCTGGGTCCGGCGTCATGGGCCAGGGCGGTGGCGAGCATGTGCCGCAGCTGGTCCTCGTCACGCGGGGCCATCACCATCATCTGCGGCACCATCCGCAAAAACGTGAGGTCGAACACCCCATGGTGGGTGGGCCCGTCCTCCCCCACCACGCCCGCCCGGTCGACCGCGAAGACCACGGGCAGCTTCTGCAGCGCGACGTCGTGGATGATCTGGTCCAACGCCCGCTGCAGGAAGGTCGAATAGATCGCCACGACCGGTTTCTGCCCCCGGCAGGCCAGACCGGCGGCGAAGGTGACGGCGTGCCCCTCGGCGATCCCCACATCGTGGCACCGGTTCGGAGCGACGTCCCGCAGAAAGCTCAGGCCGGTGCCTGAGGGCATGGCCGCGGTGATCCCGTGGATACGCTCGTCCCCGGAGGCGATCTCGGCAAGGGTACGCCCGAAAACCCCGGTGTAGGTCGGAACCTTGGGGGGCACGACCTTGATCCCTTCGGCCCGGTTGAACTTGCCCACGCCGTGGTAACGCTGGCCGTCCTGTTCGGCGAACTTGTACCCCTTGCCCTTGCTGGTGATCATGTGGACCAGGACTGGTCCCTTGAGCTTCTTGACCGCGCGCAGGGTGCGCATGACCACCGGCAGATCGTGGCCGTCGATGGGCCCGAAGTACTTGAAACCCAGCTCCTCGAACAGGATGGTGGGCACGACGAGCTGTTTCAGGCTTTCCTTGATCCGCCCGGCCAGGATCCGGGCCTTGCTCCCGTGGGGGATACGCCCCAGCAGGTCCCACAGGTCGGCCTCGAGCCGCAGGTAATGCTTGCCGCTGGTGATCCGGGTCAGGTACTTGGCGATGGCGCCCACGTTGGGCGAAATGCTCATCTTGTTGTCGTTCAGTACCACGATGAGATCGGATTGCATCTGCCCGGCGTTGTTCAGCCCCTCGTAGGCCAGCCCGCCGGTCAACGCCCCGTCGCCGACCACGGCGATGACGGCATGGTCTTCCCCGCGGGCGTCGCGGGCGGCGGCGAAGCCCAGGGCGGCGCTGATGGCCGTGCTGGCATGCCCGACGCCGAACATGTCGTGGGGATTCTCGCTGCGCTTGGGGAACCCGGAGATCCCGTCCTTGGTCCGGAGGGTCGCGAAATTTTCCCGCCGCCCGGTCAAGAGCTTGTGCCCGTAGGCCTGATGGCCGACATCCCACAGGATCTTGTCGGTGGGCGAATGGAAGACCCGGTGCAGGGCCACCGTCAGCTCCACCACACCCAGACTGGCACCGAGATGCCCCCCGGACAGGGACACCGTATCGACGATTTCCTCACGCAACTCGTCGCACAGCAGGTTCAATTCCTGCAGCGAGAGCTGGCTCAGATCCTCGGGGCTGTTGATCCTCGGCAATACCGGCTCCATGCCGATCCTTTCCCTGGCGGCTTTTCTCATCCTGATCGCCGGTAAAGGTTAACCCGGTCTCACACCGAACGCCAGAGCGAAAAGGGCCCCCAGGCACACGCCCATCAGCATATGGGCAGGATGGTGGCTGCGGGGATCCAGATAGGCCATGGCGCGGCGCACCAGCCGCTGCGATATCTCCATCCTGTCCAGCACCAGGAACAGGGCCCGCTGCTGCTCCACGGCGGCGCCCCCCAGCTTCAGGCCGTCGTGGATCCCGATAACGGCGAACACGAGGGCAAAGCCGGCTTCCGGACTGGACCAGCCGCAGCGGATGATCACCATGGTCAGCAGGCAGGTCGAGGTGGAGGCGGCGAGGCTGGGCAAGCCGGAACTCTGGAAAAGCACGAAGAGGGGGAGCCCTCGCCGGGGGATGGCGTAGAGGATCAGCTTGAAAACCTGGCAGAAGGCCCCGCAGGCCAGCACCACAGCCCAGATCGGAACCTGGTCCCCGCCCCCGGTCATGCCGCCCGCTGCCACAGGAAGGCGGCCAGGGCCTGCAGCAGGCCGGCCGCGGGGTTTGACGGCAGGACCTCGACCAGGATCCCGCAACCGGTCCGGCCATATTCCGTGGTGATCTGCCGCGCCTCATCTGCTCCCAGGGCGCGGATCCAGGTGGCTTTGCCAGCGGCCTGGTCCTTGCCGGGCGTTTTACCCAGGCTGCCGGCATCGCCTTCCAGATCCAGGAGGTCGTCGGCCCCCTGGAAGGCCAGTCCCAGAGCCTGGCCCGCTCGTTCCAGGGTCGCCAGGGAAGATGCCTTCGCCCCGGCCAGGCGCGCGCCCGCCAGCAGGGAAACGGTGATCAGGGCGCCGGTCTTCAGCCGGTGGATCCGCGTGACCTCATCAGGGCCTACCCGGCTGCCCTCGGCGTCGAGGTCGAGCTGCTGCCCGCCGACCATCCCGGCCGGCCCGACCGCGGCCGCGGCCTCGGCCACCACCTCGGCAGCCCTCCCTCCGGCGGCGCGAGCCAGCCAGTTGAAGCCCAGGGCCTGCAGGCCGTCCCCGGCCAGGATGGCCGTGGCCTCATCGAAGGCCACGTGGCAGGTCGGGCGCCCCCGCCGCAGGACATCGTCATCCATGGCCGGCAGGTCATCGTGGATCAAGGAGTAGGTATGAAGGCATTCCAGGCCGCAGGCAGCCCGCAGGACGTCCGCGGGCGGGGCCGGCACATCGGCAGAATCCCCCGCCATCAAGGCCTGCCACGTCCACAGGACGAGGATGGGCCGCAGCCGCTTGCCGCCGCCCAGCAGGCTGTGCGCCATGGCCTGCCGCAACCGCTCGGGGATTCCTTCCTCTTCGGCCAGAAAACCAGCCAGGGCGTGGTCCACCTCCCCCTTGGCCCGGGACAGGGCCTCCTGGAGATCAATCGAGCCCATGCCAACCCTCGGCGCGCGCCATGGCTTCGCAGGTGTTCTCCATCAACATGGCGATGGTCATGGGGCCCACCCCGCCGGGAACCGGCGTCAGCGCCGCCACATGCCCCATGAGGGCTTCGCTGTCCACGTCCCCCACCAGCCGGGTTCCCTTGGGAGAGGCCGGATCCTCGATGCGGTTGATGCCCACGTCGATCACCACCGCCCCTTTCGGGATGACGTCCGGGCCCAGGGCCCGCGGCACCCCCATGGAAGCCACGACGATGTCGGCGTTGGTCAGGGCCCGCCCCAGGTCGGGCGTGCGGCTGTGGCACATGGTCACGGTGGCATCGCCGACGGAGCCCTTGAGGTTCAGCAGCAGAGCCAGAGGCCTGCCCACGATGACGCTGCGACCGACCACCGAGACCATCTTCCCGGCGGTGCCGATGCCGTAGTGGCTCAATATGCGCAGGATCCCCTTGGGGGTGCAGGGGATAAAACGGGGCTGGCCGGCCACCAGACGGCCCAGGTTCTCCGGATGAAACCCGTCGACATCCTTGGCCGGATCCACCGCCTGCAGAACGGTATCCTGGTCCAGTTGGGGCGGCAACGGCAACTGGATCAGGATACCGTCGATGGTCGGGTCCGCGTTGAGTTCCCGGACCAGAACCAGGGCTTCCTCCGTGGTGGTCGTGGCCGGAAGGCGATGGGTCACGTGGTGCAGGCCCAGCCTGGCGCAAGCCTTTTCCTTGTGCCGCACATACACCCGCGAGGCTGGGTCATCGCCGATGAGCACCACGGCCAGACCCGGAGCCCGGGGAGCCGCGGCCAGGCGTTCCGCCAGGTTCTCCAGCACCCGGTCCCGTACGGCCGTCCCCTTGAGCAACATGGTATCCATCACTTCACCCCACTTCTATTTGGCGTAGGCGGTCGCCCTCGTCTCCCGGATGACCATGATCCTGATCTGGCCCGGGTACTCCAGCTCCCCTTCGATGCGGCGGCTGATCTCCTCGGCCAGCACGGCCGCCTCGGCATCGGTAACCCGGTTGTGATCCACCAGGATCCTTACCTCGCGACCGGCCTGGATGGCGTAGGATTTTTCCACTCCGGGGAAACTCTCGGCGATGGTTTCCAGGTTTTCCAGCCGCTGGACGTATGAGTCCAGGCTTTCCCGCCGGGCGCCGGGCCGCGAGGCCGACACGGCGTCGGCGGCGGCCGTGATGAAGGTGTACGGCGAGGTGGCCTCGATGTCCTGATGGTGGCCGCCGACCGCGTTGACCACGGTGTCGTTCTCCCCGTACTTGCGGCACAGCCTGGCTCCGATCAGGGCATGAGGACCTTCGACCTCGTGGTCGGCCGCCTTGCCGATGTCGTGCAGGAAGCCGCAGCGCCGCGCCAGGCGGGAGTCCAACCCCAGCTCGTCCGCGATCACCCCGGCCACTGCCGCCACCTCCCGCGCGTGGTTGAGCAGGTTCTGCCCGTAGCTGGTCCGGTAATCGAGGCGGCCGATGTAGGGGTACAGCTCGGGGCGGATGGCCTGCAGGCCGATTTCCAGGCAGGCCTGCTCCCCGGTCTCCCTGATCTTCTCATGCACCTCGGCACCGGTCTTGCGCACGATCTCCTCGATCCGGCCCGGATGGATCCGGCCGTCGCGGACCAGGATTTCCAGGGACTGCCGGGCGATCTCCCGGCGCACCGGATCGAACCCGGAGACGATGACCGCCCCGGGGGTGTCGTCGATGATGACGTCGATGCCCGTGGCCAGTTCGAAGGCCCGGATGTTGCGGCCCTCACGCCCGATGATGCGCCCCTTCATGTCGTCACTGGGCAGATCCACCACCGACACCGTGCTCTCGGCCACATGTTCGGAAGCATAGCGCTGGACGGCTAGGCTGAGGATGCGGATGGATTCCCGGCGGGAGGCGCGCTCGGTTTCTTCGCGGACCTGCTGGATGGTGCGTGCCGCGGCCAACCGCGCCTCGTTGACCATGCTCTCCATCAACTGGCGTTTGGCGCTGTCGGCCGTCATGCCGGCGATGCGTTCCAGCTTGAGGTTCTGTTCGGCCAGGATGCGGTCCAGTTCGGCGCGGTCACGCACAAGGGCGGTCTGCCGCGACCCGAGCTCATCCTCCAGAGCCACCAGCCGGGCCTCCTTCTTGTCGATGAAGGCCACCTTCTTGTCCAGGTTCTCCTCCCGCAGATCCAGGGCGTCGAGGCGGCGGCGGTTCTCCTTGCGCAGGAGCTCGGTCTCGGCCTCGAACTGGCGCCGTGCCTCGAACAGCTCCTCCTTGGCTTCGAGCTTGGCGCTCTTGATCAAGCCTTCCGCTTCCCGGGCCGCCTCCTGCAGCATGCTCTCGATGCGCAGGTTGGCCTGACCGTGCCGCGCCTCGTACCGTTTCTTGAAAAACAGCCAACCGGCGAGGAAACCGAGGCCAACGGCCACGGCAACTATGAGGTACTGAGGAATCGGTGGCATGACCACTCCCCATGCATGTGTGGTGATTTATCGAGATCCGGGCCCATGGCCGCCGGCAGCAAGACGCTGACCAGCGTCGACAAACCGGATCAAGGAAGGAATCAAGGCGGGAAAGCATCCCCGCCCGGTCGTGTGAGTCGGAAGCAACTGAACCGTGTTGCTTCAGGTGGGTTCCCTGTCTCAGGATCCGATTGTCCTCGCCAGGAGGCAAAATCATCACCTGCGAACGCCGGGATCCCCTTGGTGAAGTGTTGGCTCACTTGTACGACGCATCACGTGCCGGGCAGGGCGTTGTCGCATTCGTCCTCGGCAGAAGAAAGCCCCATTTCAGCATCCAGCAACCGGGCCATCTGAATCGATCTATCTTCCAATGCCGCCTCTGTTTCCAGACGCAGCCTCTTCTCGCGGAGCAATTCGTCGGCGATGTTCACGGCGGCAAGGATGGCGACCTTGCCCAGCGCCGCGGCGGAAACCTTGCCGGCCACCTCCTGCATGCGCTCATCGACGAATCGCGCCACTTCCCGGACATATTCCGGGTCCGCATCCCCTTTCAGGGTGTATTCAGAGCCGTAGATGGTCACTGTCACGCTTGCAGGTTCCAATGCGACCGCTTCCTCGTCCGGATCGGAAATGCAGGTCTAGCCGAGAGCTTCCAGTTTCTCGAGCAGACCTCCGACCTTGGTCTCGATTTCCTTCCGCTTCTCTTCGTACTCATCGGCCCGGACCACTTCCTGCCGGGCCTGTTCCAGCTCATTGTTCAAGCGCCTGATGGTCTCATCCGCGTCCGCCGCCGCTGATTGCAGCTCCACGCAACGCTTTTTCAGGCTTTCGTTTTCGGCCCGCAGTTCCTTGATCAGGCCGACGGCGGCCATGACCTTCGCTTCCAGGATTCCGAGCTTCGTCTCCATGACTCCCTGTTCTTCCGTGATTGAGGTTGTTCACGTCTCTATCAGGCCCGGGGCAAGATGCCGAACTGGCCTGCGAGGGCCTTGAGGACCTCGGCGATGGCCTTGTCCACGGCCTTCCCTTTCAAGTTACCCTTGCTGGATTGGAACTTCAAGCGAATTCCATAGGCCGATTTTCCCTCCGGCAGGCCCTTGCCCTGGAAAACATCGAAAAGCTCCTGCCCCACCAGCAGGGGCCCGGCCGCTTCCTTGATGGCGCGGGTGATCTGCCGGTAGGACACCTCCGGGCCCACCAGCAGGGAAAGGTCGCGCGTGGCGCCGGGGAACCGGGAGAAGGGCCTGTAACGCAGCGGGGCGGGTTCCAGGTCCAGGGCATCGAGCTGGATCTCTGCCACGGCCAGCGGCTGATCCAGGTCGAAATTACGCAGGATGCGGTCCGAGACCATCCCCATGGCCCCCAGCTTACGGCCCTGCCCGTCGGTAATGGCCATCTGCAGGCCTGAAGCCAACCAGCCCACCGATGCATCCGTGTCAAGCCCCGCCTCCAGCCGCAGCAACCGGCGCAAATTGCGCAACATGGCCTTGACGGCCAGGAATCCCTCCGGCAGACCGCCGATACCCGGCTTGTCAAGCCCCGCCACCGCGAGCTGCAGCATGAGCGGCTCGGCCGGCAGGAGGGCCTCGTCGGGGTGCCTGGGCTTCCGTCCATGGGCCACACCGGGCAGGTAGACCCGGTTGACCTGGAAGAAGCGCAAGGGAACCTCGGCCTGGGCGTTGAGGTTGCGTCGGACCACATCCAGCAGGGAAGGCAGAAGGCTGGTTCGCAGCAGGGTTTCCCCGCCCTGCCTGGGGTTGACCACGGCCAGCATCTGCCGGCGCGGGTCATCCTCCGCCATAGCCAACCTGTCAGGATCGTCGGAAGCCCCAAAGGAGGAGGTCACGATTTCGTGGTACCCTGCGTCCACCAGATACCGGCGCACATGCCCGAGGACCGTTTCGGTCCGGCCCCTGCGCCCGCCCCCTGAGCCGCGGAACGGCCCCTCCCTCTGGATCCTGTCCAGGCCGTAGCTGCGGGCGATCTCCTCGATGAGGTCGATTTCCTGCAGCAGATCCCGGCGGAAGGAAGGCACCTCCACCATCATGTTCACAGCATTGGCGTTGCGGGCCTTGTCGTTGCCCATGGGCTGGACCTTCAGCCCCAGCCCCTGCAGGAGTTGGGCGGCCTGACCGGTGGACATATCCGTGCCCAGCACGCGGTTGACCTGCCAGATGCGCAACGGCAGGGGTTCGGCAGGCTTGCGGTCCGGGTCCTGCCGGTCGGCCCAGTCCTTGACGATCACCCCGCCGGCGTGTTCCTGGATCAGGTAGAGGGCCCGCTGGGCGGCCTTCTCCACCATTTCCCAGTCCGCACCACGCTCGAAGCGGTAGCTGCTCTCGCTGATCAGGCCGAGTCCGCGGCTGGTGGCCCTGACCAGGGAAGGGTTGAAGAAGGCGCTTTCCAGGACCAGCGAGGTCGTCTGCTCGCTGATCACGCTGTTGGCCAGGCCCATGACTCCCGCCAGCGCCACCGGCCCCTGCTTGTCGTTGATCAGGAGCGTATCGGGCCCGACTTCGCGTTCGGCGTCATCGAGCGTCCGCACCACGGTCTTGCGGCCGGCCCGCCCGACCTTCAGGACCGAACCCTGGAGCTTGTCGCGGTCGAAGGCATGCAGGGGCTGGCCCATCTCGAAGAGGACGTAGTTGGTGATATCGACCAGGTTGTTGATGGGCCGGCTGCCGACGGCCAGCAAGCGGCGCTGCATCCAGTCGGGGCTGGGCCCGACCTCGACCGAGCCGGCGCCGAAGGCCATGTAACGCGGGCAGTCGCCGTAATCGTCGATCTTGACCTGCAGCCCCAGCTTGTCCCCGCGCCGCGGCGAATTCCAGAGGGCGGGGAAGGAAACCTTGGTGCCGTAGATCGCCGCCACTTCCCGGGCCACCCCGATATGGCTGAGCCAGTCGGGCCGGTTGGGTGTCACTTCGATATCCAGCACCGTATCGCTGAACCCGTAGAGTTCATCGGCGCTGGTCCCTGGCGGCAAGCTCGTGGTCAGTTCCATGATGCCCGAGGAATCCCCGTCCAGATCCAACTCGGAAGCCGAACAGATCATCCCGCGGCTCTCCTGCCCCCTGATCCGGGACTTCTTGATCTTGACCCCGCCCGGCAGCACGGCGCCGACCCGGGCCAGCAACACCGTCAGGCCGGCCCGCACGTTGGGGGCGCCGCAAACCACGGGCACGGGTTCGCCGCTGCCGTCATCGACCCTGCACACGCTCAAGCGGTCGGCATCCGGATGCTTGCCCTGCTCCAGGACCCGGGCGACCACCACGCCGGGAAATTCCCGCCGGTACTCCTCGATGCCCTCGACGTTCAAGCCGGCGGCCGTGAGCTTGGCCGCCAGGGCCACCGGGTCGTCGTCCCACGCGACGTATTCTCGCAACCAGTCCAGACTGATTTTCACAGCACACCTCGGAATTGCTTGAGGAAGCGGAGGTCATTCTCGTACAGCAGCCTGATGTCGTCGATGCCGTACTTCAGCATGGCGATGCGGTCGATCCCCATCCCGAAGGCGAAGCCCGTATAGGCGTCATCGGGATAACCGGCGGCCCGGAACACGTTCGGATGCACCATCCCGGCTCCCATGATCTCGAGCCAACCCGTCTGCCCGCAGACGCCGCAGCCCCGCCCCCGGCAGGCGACGCACTGCATGTCAACCTCCACCGAGGGTTCGGTGAACGGAAAGAAGTGCGGGCGGAAACGTGTGGCCTCGTCAGCACCGAAGAACAGCCGCACGAAGGTGTCGACGGTGGACTTCAGGTCGGCCATGCTGATGTCCTTGTCCACGACCAACCCCTCCACCTGGTAGAACTCGGAGGAGTGGGACGCGTCGGCGTTTTCGTTGCGGTAGACACGGCCCGGGAAGATATACGCCAGGGGCGGCTGGTGCTGTTCCATGGTCCGCACCTGGACCGGTGAGGTCTGGGTGCGCAGGCAGACCTTCTCGTTGATGTAGAAGGTGTCCTGGATATCGCGGGCCGGATGGTCGGCGGGGAAGTTCAGGGCGGTGAAGTTGTAATAGTCGAGCTCCACCTCCGGGCCATCGCCCCGGGAAAAACCCATGCCGTAGAAGATGTCGCATATGGATTCCAGCACGCTGGTCAGAGGATGCATGCCGCCCAGGGCCGGTTCCGGTCCGGGGGGCAGGGTCAGATCCAGGCCCGTGGCCCCGGCCGACTGCGCGGCCTGCTCCAGCTCATCCCTGCGGGCGGCCAGCAGACCCTCGAGCTCGCCCTTGAGACGATTGAGCTCCCCGCCCAGCTGCGGCCGTTGCCCGGGGTCCACATCCTTCAGCCCCCTCAACAGGAGCGTCAGCTCACCCTTGCGCCCGAGTAGGGCCACGCGGTGCGCTTCCAGTTCGCTAATCGAACCGGCGGAGCGTACCAGCCGGCCGCCCTTTTCCCGCAGACGCTCAATGACTTCTCGCATGGAGATCACCCCTGACGTTCACGACCTGGTTTTCCAAAGGACACGCGCCGGTCCACTCGACGAGCAGACCGACGCGTCAGGAGCACGCGTTGTGCCTGGAACACGGCGCCAGCCGGGCCCTCACAGTGCGTTCTTGGCGGCCTCGGCCAGCTTGGCGAAGGCCGCGGCATCGTGCACGGCCAGGTCGGCCAGCATCTTGCGGTCGATCTCGATCTCGGCCAGCTTGAGCCCGTTGATGAAATGGCTGTAGCTGAGCCCATTGAGCCGCGCGGCGGCATTGATGCGGGTGATCCACAGCCGGCGGAAATCACGTTTCTTGTTGCGGCGATCCCGGTAGGCGTAGGCCAGTGCCCGATCCACGGTCTCCCGTGCCATGACGTACTGGTTACCGCGCCCACCCACGAACCCCTTGGCCCGCTTGAGATACTTCTTCCGACGGTGGTGAGCCGCGGGATTATTTGTTGCCCTGGGCATGATATTGCCTCCTTGAAGAGCGGCCCCGGCAGGGCCCTGCGTTGCTGGATTATTTGCCCCCGGCAAGCATCTTGAGTGCGCGGGATTCGTCACATGGCGCGAGGGTGCCTGATTTTCTCAGGTTACGCAGCCGCTTGGGACTCTTGGCCGTGAACAGGTGGCCGTGGTAGGCCTTGTTGCGTTTGATCCGCCCCTTGCCGGTCAGCTTGAAGCGCTTGGCCGCGGCGCGGTTCGTCTTCATCTTGATCTTACCCATGTTGTTCGCCTCTTTCTCAATCCGTCACCACGCACCGGACATCCGGACGGGCCGTCGGATCATCTCTATTGGGGGGCCTTGACTGGCGCCAGCACGAAGCTGATGAGCCGGCCTTCACGTTGCGGGCGCGATTCCCTGACACCGTAATCGGCCAGTTCCTCGGTCAGGTGGTTCAGGAATTCCAGGGCCAGGTCCATATGCGTGATCTCGCGGCCCCGGAACCTCATCACGACCTTCACCTTGTTGCCCGCCTCGAGAAACCTGATGATGTGCTTCTTCTTGAACTCGTAGTCGTGGTCATCGGTCTTGGGCCTGAACTGGATGGTCTTGACCTTGACCGTATGGGACGCCTGACGAGCTTTGCGCGCTTTCTTGCTCTGCTCGTACTTGTACTTCCCGTAATCCATGATCTTGCAGACGGGCGGCCTGCCGTTGGGGGCGACCTCCACCAGGTCGAGGCCCCTCTCTTCGGCCAGGCGCAGGGCCTCGGACGTCTGCAGGACTCCGAGCTGCTCTCCGTTCTCGTCGACGACCATCACCGGTGAAATCCTGATCATCCGGTTGACCCTGGTCACCTTGTTACTCTTGATAAGCCGAACCTCCTGCCGATTGTGTACGGCCCAAAAAAAAGCGGGCCACAGGCCCGCCAGGACGGCATAGCCTTCCAGGCTGCCGTCGAAGTAACCGCTCCGTCAGCCGGAAAACCGGGCCAGACACGGTGAGGGGCGGACCCCTGCTTGTGACGGGCGGACTGCCGGGCAGTCCGCCGTATTTGTGGTCAATCTAGCTTTCAGGATCGCTTTCGTCAAGGAGATCCTGGATCACCCGGTCCACCTTCCTGGCCCCCTGGTCGCCCTGGTGGCGAATCCGGACCGCCACCTCATCGGCCTCCATTTCGCGCCCGCCCACGATGAGCATCCAGGGCACGCGCAGCACCTCGGCTTCCCTGATCTTGAACCCGATCTTCTCGTCCCTGATATCCTCTCCCACCCGGAGGCCGGCCGCGCGCAGGCGCTGGGCCACCTGGGCGGCGTACTCGTGCTGGTCACGGCTGACGGACATGACCCGCGCCTGTTCGGGGGCCAGCCACAGGGGGAAGTCGCCGGCGAAATGCTCGGTCAGGATGCCGATGAACCGCTCCAGGGACCCCATGATGGCCCGGTGGACCATGTAGACGTACTTCTTCCGGCCGCCGGCGTCGGTGTACGTGACATCGAATCGACGGGGCAGGTTGAAATCGAACTGGATGGTGCTCGACTGCCACTTGCGCCCCAGGGCGTCGATGAGCTTGACGTCGATCTTGGGGCCGTAGAATACGGCTTCCCCTTCCTCGCGCGTGAAATCAAGCTGGTGCAGCTCGAGGGCCCGCACCAGGGAAGCCTCGGCAGCCTCCCATTCCTCGTCGGTCCCGGCGTACTTATCCTTGTTCCGAGGGTCCCGCACGGAGAGCTCGACCTTGAAATCGTGGAATCCGAAACGACCCAGAAGGGTCTTGACCAGGTCGAGGCAGGATGCCACCTCGTCCTCCAGCTGCTCGGGAGTGCAGAAGATGTGGGCGTCGTCCTGGGTGAAGCCGCGCACCCGCATCAGGCCGTGCAGGGCGCCGCTGTCCTCGGCCCGGTAGACGGTCCCCAGCTCCGCGTAGCGGACCGGCAGGGACTTGTACCCCCTGCTCTTGCGCTTGAAGATGAGGATATGCCCGGGGCAGTTCATGGGCTTGACCACCATGGGCTTGCCGTCCTGCTCGAAGACGTACATGTCCTCGCGGTAGAACTGCATGTGCCCCGAGGTTTCCCACAGGCCGGCGTTGAAGATATGGGGTGTCGTCACGGTGACGTACCCCCGCTCCCGGTGGATATCCTTCCAGTACGAGATGATCTGCTCGCGCAACAGGTCGCCGCGGGGGAACCAGAAGGACAAACCGGGGCCGGCCTCCTCCATGATCCCGAACAGGTCGAGCTCGCGCCCCAGCTTGCGGTGGTCCCGCTTGCGCGCCTCCTCCAGCATGGCCAGATGCTCCGTCAGATCCTTTTTCTTGTAGAAGGACGTGCCGTAGATACGCTGCAGCATGGGCTGGTCGCTGTCGCCGCGCCAGTAGGCGCCCGCCACGCTCAGCAGCTTGAAGGCCTTGATCAAGGAGGTGTCCGGCACGTGGGGACCCTCGCACAGGTCGACGAAATCGCCCATCCGGTAGATGGAGAGCTGCTCGTCCCCCAGGTTGGCGATCTGGTCCAGCTTGTAGGGCTGGTCCTTGAAGAGTTCCGCGGCCTCATCGCGGGTCACCTCGACCCTCTCGATGGGCACCTTGGCCGCAGCCAATTCCTGCATCTTCTTCTCGATGCGCTGCAGGTCCTCCTCGCTGAAGGGCTCGGCCTTGTCGAAGTCGTAATAGAAGCCGTTTTCGATGTCGGGCCCGAAGGCGAACTTGACCCCGGGGAAAAGCTCCTGCACCGCCCACGCCAGCAGGTGGGCCGTGGAGTGGCGCAAGGTGGACAACCCCTCGGTGCTGTTGCGCGTGATCACCAGCATCGGCCCACCCTTGCCGACCTGTTCACGCAGGGAATGATGGACTCCGTCCACGGTCACGGCCACGGCGTTGCGCAGCAGGCCCTCTCCGATCATCCCCACGGCGTCGGCATAGGACCGGCCGGCCTCGAGTTCCAGGTTCTGGCCGTCAGGCAGGGTCAATTGGACTGTGGGCATGGCATCTCCGCTGGATGTGGCGCCGGGCGGCGACCTTGGTCATCAGCCTTTCAAAAAAAGCCCGCGGCCGGAAGCCGGCGTTGGGCTTTTTCAGATAATGCGTGGTGGGCGATGGCAGACTCGAACTGCCGACCTCTTGCGTGTCGAGCAAGCGCTCTAACCAAACTGAGCTAATCGCCCGCCGGAAGCGCAAAATAAAACCACCGGCCTGTTCCCTGTCAATGGAAAAGCGATCAACCCAGGTATTCGACCAGCCTTTCGCCATGGCCATGGGAGCGCATTTTCGCCAGCGCCTGGTTGCGGATCTGCCTGACCCGCTCCCGGGAGAGGTTGATATCCTGGCCGATGGTTTCCAGCGACGAGGTCTCCTCGGCCCCGATACCGTAGTACCTTCTCACGATATCCTTCTCGCGCGGCGTCAGCAGGGTCATGGCCCGGTCGATCTCCTCCTCCAGCTCGTCGGAAACGTACCCCTGGTGCGGGGTCAAGGCCTCAGGATCGGAGAGGGTATCGGCCAGGGTGAGGTCGTCCTCGTACAGGGGCTGGTCCAGGCTGACCATGGGCCGGCTGGCGGCCCTGATCTGCCCCATCTTCCGGCGGTCCAGATCCATGGCGTCGGCGATCTCGTCCTCGGCGATCTTGCGGTGATACTTCTGCTCGAGCACCCGCGAGACACGCTTCATGCGCTGGGCCTGCTGGGACCTGTTGATGGGCAACCGGACGGTGTTGGTCTGCTCGGCGATGGCCTTCTGGATGGCCTGCCTGATCCACCAGACCGCATACGAAATGAAACGGAATTCCCGGCGCTCGTCGAAACGTTTGGCCGCGGTGATCAACCCGATGTTCCCCTCGGCGATCAGGTCCATGTAGCTGAGGCCCTGATTGAGAAACTTCTTGGCCACGCTGACCACGAAACGCAGGTTGGAATTGACAAGTTTGTCCAGGGCCGCCTTGTCTCCGCCCCGAATCCTGCGGGCCAGCTCGTATTCCTCGTCGCGCGTCAACAGGGGGTGCTTGCCGATGGTGTGCAGATAATGCTGCAAGCTGGCATCTTCCCGCCTGTCACTACTGAGCTCTATTTCAAACATTGGTTCCTCCACCAGGGGTTTCGGATTGTCAGGCCTCTTCGACCTGCTGCTACCATACGGGTACTATACTCCCTGCAGCGATCAAAGGTTCCCTACGATGTTCCTGTGCGGTCCGCCAGAAGTGAACCAGGAATCATTACTGAAAGATATCAGACCGATCATCTTTTGTCAACAATTTAATTCCTTTTTTAAGTCTTTACTTTTCAATAGTTTAAAAACCCCCGGTGCCCTGAAGGCACCGGGGGCATTTTGTGTTTGCTAGTCATTCTCGTCAACGACTTCGTAATCGGCATCGACAGGACCCTGCTCATCATCGTCCTTGGATCCCGCGGCGGCCTCCTGTTCCTGATGGGGTGCCTCGGCACCGGGGGCGGCCCCGGCCGCGGCAGCCTTCTCATAGGCCTTGCCCGCGATCTCCTGCACGGATTTGAGCAGGGCATCGGAAGCGGCCCTGATCATGTCCGGATCATCCCCCTTGAGGACCTCCTCCAGGGCCTTGATCTTGCCTTCGATGGCCTCCTTGTCCGCGTCGTCCAGGTTCTCGCCCAGATCCTCCATGCTCTTGCGCGCAGCCAGGATCCTGGCTTCGCCGTCGTTCTTCAGGTCGATCAGTTCACGCTTCTTCTTGTCGGCCTCGGCGTTGGCCTCGGCATCCTTGACCATCTTGTCGATCTCCTCCTCGGTCAATCCGCTGGAGGCCTGGATCTTGATGGACTGCTCCTTGCCCGTGGCCTTGTCCACGGCGCTGACCGACAGGATGCCGTTGGCGTCGATGTCGAAGGTGACCTCGATCTGGGGCACGCCCCGCGGTGCCGGCGGGATGCCCGTCAGCTGGAAGCGGCCGATGGTCTTGTTGTCCACCGCCATCTCCCTTTCGCCCTGCAGGACGTGGATGTCCACCGTCGGCTGGTTGTCCGAGGCGGTCGAGAAGACCTGACTCTTCTTGGTGGGGATGGTGGTGTTGCGCTCGATGAGCCGGGTCATGACCCCACCGAGGGTCTCGATGCCCAGGCTCAGCGGGGTCACATCGAGCAGGACCACGTCCATGTCCTCGCCCCCGAGCACCCCACCCTGGATGGCCGCACCCATGGCCACGACCTCGTCGGGATTGACCGTCCGGTTGGGCTCCTTCTCGAACACTTCCTGGACCTTCTTCTGCACGGCTGGGATCCTGGTCGATCCGCCGACCAGCAGCACCTCATCGATATCCTTGGGCTTGAGCCCGGCATCCTTGAGGCAATCCATGCACGGTTTGACGGTGCGTTCGACCAGGCCGGAGACCAGGGACTCGAACTTGGCCCTCGTCAAGGTGTGGGTGAAGTGCTTGGGCCCGCTCTGGTCGGCCGTGATGAACGGCAGGTTGATCTCGGCCTGGCTGGACGAGCTGAGCTCGCGCTTGGCCTGCTCGGCCGCTTCCTTGAGCCTCTGCAGGGCCATGGGGTCCTTGCTCAGGTCGATGCCTTCCTGCTTGATGAAGGTGTCGACGAGGTAGTCCATGATCGTCTGGTCGAAATCATCGCCACCGAGGTGGGTGTCGCCGTTGGTGGCCAGGACCGAGAACACGCCGTCGACGATTTCCAGGATGGAGATATCGAAGGTGCCGCCACCGAGGTCGAACACCGCGATGGTCTCCTCCCCCTTCTTGTCCAGGCCGTAGGCCAGGGCGGCGGCCGTGGGCTCGTTGATGATCCGCTTGACCTCGAGGCCGGCGATCTTGCCCGCGTCCTTGGTGGCCTGGCGCTGGCTGTCGTTGAAGTACGCGGGGACCGTGATCACGGCCTCGGTCACCGTTTCGCCCAGGTATTCCTCGGCCGTCTCCTTGAGGGTCCGCAACACCTGCGCGGAGATCTCCGGCGGGGAGAACTCCCCGTGGCCGGTCTTGATGCGCACCTCGCCGTTGCTCCCCTTGACGACCTTGTAGGGGACCTCGGAAATCTCCTTGGCCACCTCATCGAACCGGCGCCCCATGAAGCGCTTGATGGAGTAGACGGTATCGGTGGGGTTGGTCACAGCCTGCCGCTTGGCCAGCAATCCCACCAGCCGCTCCCCGTTCTTGTTCCAGGCCACCACCGACGGCGTCGTCCGGTTGCCTTCCTTGTTCTGGATGACCTTGGGCTCTCCGCCCTCCATGACCGACACCACGCTGTTGGTGGTACCCAGGTCGATGCCTATGATCTTTCCCATGTTCAAACTCCCTTTCGAGGGTGCATTGTTACCTTGCTCGGGCACGTCTAAACAATACCCGTGCCAAAGCCGGATCTTGCGTTAGATACTGATCAACTTGTTCTTTTGCAGTATGTTATGTGATTATCAGGTTATCGCAAAAAGATCGTTAGCCCCCGCCGCCACCAAGGGGAGTGTCATTTTGGCAGTTAAATGGCAGTAGAGTGGCGGTCATGCTCAAGGCGCCAACCATCACGAAAACAGGACAGGACCACCAGGTTCATGACCTGAAAGTAAAGCCTCCGCCACACCGGGGCCGAGGCCCGGTAACAGGGCCAGTGGGCTACCGCCCACCGGGGCAGCCCCGCCAGGGGAGAATCCAGCAACCCCTTCAGGAGGCGAGGCCACACGCCGCCGCGGCCACCTGACCCGTCCACCACAAGGTCCAGCTTCATCTCCTGCATGCGACGGGGATGCAGCTTGGCCAGCAGGGCCAGGGAATGGCGGCCGCACTCGGTCTTCTTGGCCAGGTACTCCTGCAAGGTGTGATGATGGATGTGCAGGGGAACCGGCGAGGTCTGGGCCAGGAACCGGATCCCGCAGAGGTCTTCCAGGCGGAAGGCAAGTTCCATATCTTCGAAACCGTAGGCGGAAAACCCCTCGTGGAACCCGCCCACTTCCTGCAAGGCCCAGCGTGGGGCCGCCGCGTTCTGGGTCACGAAGAACCTGGCGGGTGCAGGGCCGGCCTCCAGACGACCGGCGCCACGGGAATCCAGGTAGTAGAAATGCGGAGCATCGATCAACGCGGGTTCGGTATAGGCATGGCCGATGGTGCCCACCCTGGTCTCGCTCGCCAGCAACCCCAGGTGCGCCGCGATGAGGCCGCCGGGGGCCACGATATCATCGTCCATGAAAAGGATCCAGGTCCCCGACGCGGCGGCAATCCCCAGGTTGCGCGCGCGGGCCCGACCCACGTTTTCTTCCGCGGTGACGATGCGCAACGGTACGGGAAAATGCGTGGATAGTGCGGCCAGGGCGTCCGGCGTACGGTCGGTGCTGCCGTCGTCGACGACCACCACTTCCCAGCGCGTGCCCGCCGGCACGACCTGCCCCGCCAGCGCCCGCAGGGTCCGCTCCAGCAGCCCCGCCTTGTTCCTGGTGGGCATGACCACCGAAAGATCCACGGGCTCAGTCATGGCCGGCCTGCAAGCGGGGCAGGGAGACGGACCGGGGCAAGGTCGGTGCTCCGTCGACGAGGTGCCTGAACAGCCCGTCGACGTGGTCCATGTTCTGGTTGAACCCGGCCTCCTGGCGCGCGGTGGCCAGCGCCCTGCCGCCCAGTTCGTCCCGCAGCTGCGCCGACCCGGCCAGCTGGAGCATGGCCTCGGCCAGCCCCTGCTCGTCCCGCGGCCGGACCACCAGGCCCGAATGCCCATCCCGGATCCATTCCATGGCCGAGGCCAGAGCAGAGACGATCACGGCCCTGCCGCAGGCCATGGCTTCGAGCAGGCTGACCGCCGTGGCGTCCACCGAGGGCACCGAGATGAAAACGTCGCAAGCCTGCAGGGCCTGGGCGAATTCCCCATGGGGCAGCCGCCCCACCATCCGGGTCACCGGCAGGATCCCCGCTGCCGAGGCGGCCCGGCGGAAGGGTTCGGGGTCCCCTTCGTACCCGCTGAACAGGAACCGCGCCCGCGGCTCGGCGGCCGACACCCGGGCGGCCGCGGCGATCACGGTGTCGATGTTGTAGTAGGGCTGGGTATAGCTGCGTGGCGAGAAGAAGACGATGTCCCCGGGGGTGAAACCATGATCGGTGCGCCACCGGGTCGCATCCCCCGGCGCGAAGCGTTCGAAATCCACTCCCCACAGGACCCGGTAGCACTTGCCGGGATCGGCACCCAGCCGGGTGCAACCGGACAGGATATCCTGCGAATCCCCGGTCACGGCCTCGCAGCTGCGCAAGGCCCTGCGCGCCAGCCACCCCTTCAATGCGTTTTCACCGGGCGTGACATAGACGTCATCGCCCCAGACGGTCAACACGTTGGGGTGGAATCCGGAGAAATGACCCCAGTAACCATAGCCCGTCAGGAAGTGCGTGTTCAGAAGGTCGGGCTGGACACGCCCCAGGACCTTCCTGACCTTCCGCAGGGAGAGGAAATAGCGCCAGGGCTTCGGGCCGAATCCGGAGCTCACGTCATGCACGGCCACACCCTCCACCGGCCCCGGCTGGACCGTGAGCAGATGGCATTCATGACCCCGCACGGCGAACCACCGGATCCAGCGCTCGGTATGGATGTGACGGCCGATGGAAAGGAACGCCAGGCGCACGACAGTCTCCTGGGCTGAGGAACCGGCCTCCGCCGTTGCGCGGAGAGCCTGTGGTCCTGGACGAAAAAATGGTGCCGGGAGCCGGTCTCGAACCGGCACGAAGCAACGCTTCGAGGGATTTTAAGTCCCTTGCGTCTACCAATTCCGCCATCCCGGCATCCGGAAACACGGCCATTGTACGCAGGAAGGAGGGATCTGCCGACAAAAAAGACGATGGAGGCGGCACCCGGACTCGAACCGGGGATAACGGTTTTGCAGACCGTCGCCTTAGCCTCTTGGCTATGCCGCCCCACACCTCAATTATCTTGCATCGGCTGCTTCAAGTCAATCGTCCGCGCGCGGGTACCCGAGGCCGACGGATATGAAAATGGAGCGGGCAACGAGACTCGAACTCGCGACAGCTACCTTGGCAAGGTAGTGCTCTACCAGCTGAGCTATGCCCGCTCCGAAGGTTAGGGATAAATAATGAAAGCCCGCCTTTTTGTCAAAAGAATTTTCCCCTTCCAGGCCCCTCGGCCGCCCGGGCGGTCCGAGGCGTTTCAGTCGCATATTCGCCGGTAAACCGCTGCCGTCTGCTCCGTTACCTGTGGCCAGGAATACTTCCGCCGCACCCTCTGCCCCGCCTTCTGCCCCAGTTCACCGCGCCGGCGGTCGTCGCCGAGCAGGGCGCCCAGGGACCGGGCCAATTCCTTCCAGTCGCCGCTGGGAAAAAACTCCGCGGCATCACCGGCCGCCTCCAGGTTGGGCGGGATGTCGCTGACCAGGCAGCAACGCCGGAAGCTCATGGCTTCCAGGAGAGCGATGGAAAGTCCCTCGAGGGTGGAAGGCAGGACCACCACCTCGGCATTGCTGTACAGCTCCTGCAGGAGGGGGCCGTGGACGAAGCCGAGGAAGCGGACCCCGGCCCCGGCACTCCGCTTGAGGTCATCGACGTACCCGGAGGTGAACCCCGCGTCGCCGGCGATGACCAGCTCCCTGTTCGACCTCAGGGCCTGGGGCAGCGCCCGCCAGGCGTCCAGCAGGAAATGGCAGCCCTTTTCGGGCACCAGGCGCCCCACGAACAAGACATATCTGGCAGGGATGCCCAGGCCTACCAAGCGGCTCGGCGGCAGCGGATCCTGCGGCGTGATGCCGTTGGGGATGAACTCCACCCCCGGGCCGTACCGGGACCGCAGGTAGTCGGCAAGCGCCCGGGAGACGGCGATGGTGGCGCTCGGCCGCCTGACCGCGGCCGCCTCCCCCACCTGCAGTACCTGACGGGCGAACCAGCCCCATTTTTCGCGCTGCCAGTCCAGTCCGTGGACGGTCACCACCGTGGGGATCCCCCGCAACAGGCGCGGGACCCAGGACAGGAGCCCCGGCCCCAGGGCGTGGTAGTGGACCACGTCAGGGCGGCGCACGAGCGCATCGGCAGTGGCGGCCAGGGTGTGGGAGATGGCATCGAGGTGCTTGGTGGCCAGGCTGGGCAGCCGCAACACGCGAACTCCCGGAATATCCGCGGGACCGGACAGGGCACTGTAGTGGGGACGGCTGTAGATATCGACTTCGATCCCCAGGCCGGGCAAGCGCGCCGCCAGTTCGGCCACGTGCTTCTCGATCCCGCCCTGCACGGCGGGGTACCCCTTCTGGCCGATCATGGCCACCCTCAGGGGGGTGTGCAGGGTCATGGCAGCACCAACTCCCGTACCGGGCACCGCAGCAGGTCAGTCATCCAGCTCCAGATCGATGGGGCGCCCCTCGGCCAGGATGGATTCGCAAGCGCCCTCGAGCACCTTCACGACCCGCTCCCCTTCCCGGCCGCTGCTGAGGTTCATCTCCGTACCGGCGATGACGTCCAGAAAATGCTGGGCCTCGATCTTCAAGGGTTCGGTGGTGTCGATGCGCGGCACGAAGATGTCGCCGGAGCGGTACAGCAGCTGGAACTCGCCGTAGTCGTGATAATGAGGCTGCACGTCCACGCCCTTGTCATAGAGGCGGATCTTCTCGGACGGGGACACATCGTCGTACACCAGCATCTTCCGGCTGCCGACAAAGGTGCAGTTGCGGATCTTGTTGGGATCGAGCCAGCTGACGTGGATGTGGGCCATGCGCCCGCCGGGATATTCGAGGGTCACGAAGGCCACGTCCTCGATGCCCAGGTCCCGCTGCACGTAGCAGTGCCCGTTGGCGCTGACCCGGCTGGGGTAGGCTTCGAACAGGTAATTGAGCATGGCCACGTCATGGGGGGCCAGGTCCCACACCACGTTGGCGTCCTTCTGGAAGATCCCCAGGTTGACGCGGCTGATGTTCACGTAGTACACGTCGCCCAACTCGCCGCTGTCCATCAGGGACTTGATCTTCCGCACCGCGGGCGTGTAGACGAAGGTGTGCCCCACCATGATCTGCAGATTCCGCCCGGCCGCCAGCTCGTTCAAGGCGTGGCAGTCATCGCTGGTGGTGGCCATGGGCTTTTCCAGGAACAGGTGCTTCCCGGCCTCGAGCACTTCTTTCCCCAGGGCGAAATGCGTGGACATGGGCGTGGCCACGACCACGGCCTCGATCTCGGGATCCTCGATGATGTCCCGATGATTCGTGGTCTTGCGGGTGTTGGGGTAGAGCAACCCCACGTCGTGGAGCCGCTTCTCGTTGAGGTCGGAAATGGTCTTGAGGTTCGCCTGGGCCAGGCCGTTGAAATTCCTGATGAGGTTCGGGCCCCAGTACCCGCAACCGATGACGCCCACGTTGACCATGATCACTCCCTTTGCTTGTTCTGCCCGGAATCGGATCATCGCCCGGGGCAGTGCCCTTCAAGAATGACCCCCCGCTACCGGAGGGTCAAGGATTTGCGCGCGCATCCGTCAGACCCGCTTGCCTGGCCCGGACGACTGGAACTCAATAACCGCCTGTACCGCGTATCACCACCGGTATGGTCTTGAGAAGGATGACCATATCGGTCCACAGGGACCAGTGATTGATGTATTCGATGTCCAGGCGCACCATCTCGTCGAAGGAAACGCTGCTGCGCCCGCTGACCTGCCACAACCCCGTCAGGCCGGGCACGGCCTTCAGGCGTTCCATGTGCCAGGGCAGGTAGTTCTCGATCTCGTAGGCGATGGGCGGGCGGGGTCCGACCAGGGACATCTCACCCTTGATGATGTTGAAGAGCTGGGGAAGTTCATCCAGGGAGGTCCGGCGCAGGAACGAACCGATGGGCGTGACCCGCGGATCCCTCTTCAGTTTGAAGATCTTTTCCCCGGAATTTGACTCGGCGCAACCGTGCTCATCCCCGTTGATGAACATGGCGGCGAATTGCCGGTGGATGGCGTCGTCGCTCTTGTGCTTCATGGAGCGGAACTTGTAGAAACGGAAGGGGTGCCCGTTCCGGCCCAGCCGCTCCTGCACGAAGAGCACCGGACCGGGGCTGGTGAACTTGATGATCAAGGTCAGCACCAGCATCACGGGGCTGACGATCACCAGCAGGATCAAGGCGACGACCAGATCGAAGATCCGTTTCGCCAAGGCATAACGCCCACTGTAGCGGGTGGTGTCTGCGGGGATGAAAAACGATGTTGAGTCAAGGGCGAAGTCACCCTCGATCGCTGCGTAAGCCGCCGCGTCTTCCTTCATGATGCTCAAGCTCCCTTTGCCAAGGCAAAGTCGGTGTTTGGTTGTCAGAAAGATGTCGAACGCGTTAGCTTGTTTCCATGCAGCCCTTTCGATGCTAGTGGATCGTCCAGGGGCTTCCACGCGCCTCCCAACCAGCGGAAAGATTATAGCACATGAATATCCTTCTTGTCTACCCATTGCATAATTTTTTATAAAAACATTCCACTGGCCCTTCGTATTGTGCAAAACTGGTGTCCGGAATGGAAATAGGGCAGCCCGGCCCCGACCACAACCATGCCTTCTTCAGGGTCTGGTGATCAGTTTTTTCTTTTGCCTTCTGCATACGGGAGTCATATCCTGTCCGGGCGGGTCATTCGACAAGGTCCACGGTGCAGCCGATTCTTGCCCAATCATCCGCCAACACAGGTGACGTGCACCAAGCGTTTCCGATTCTTTCTTCGAAGGAGCTTGAGACATGGCTGAAAAGCTGGACATCAAACCCGCCAAGGGAAAACTCGGCATCCTTACCCCGGGTATGGGTGCGGTTTCCTCGACGTTCATGGCGGGCGTCATCGCCATCCGCAAGGGCCTGCGCCAGCCCATCGGTTCCTTTACCCAGATGGGGCACATCCGCCTGGGCAAGAGGACGGACGACCGTCAGCCCCTGGTCCGCAATTTCCTGCCCCTGGCCGATCTCGACGACCTGGTCTTCGGGGGCTGGGACATCTTCACCGATTCGGTCTACGAGTCGGCCCTCAACGCCGGCGTGCTGGAGAAGGAGCTGCTGGAGCAGATCCGGCCCGAACTCGAGGCCATCAAACCCATGCCCGCGGTCTTCAACAACTACTACGTCAAGAAGCTCGACGGGGATCACGTCAAGACCGGCACCAAGATGGAGATGGCCGAGGCCCTCATGCAGGACATGGCCAACTTCAAGGAGCAGAACGGCTGCGACCGCCTGGTCGTCGTCTGGTGCGGGTCGACCGAGATCTTCATGAAGCCCTCGGCCGTCCACCAGGACCTGGCCTCCTTCGAGAAGGGCCTCAAGGAAGACCATCCCGACATCCCGCCCAGCATGATCTACGCCTACGCGGCCATCAAGCAGGGGATCCCCTACGCCAACGGCGCCCCCAACCTCAGCTTCGACGTGCCGGCGCTCGAGCAGCTGGCCAAGGAAACCGGCGCGGGGATCTGCGGCAAGGACTTCAAGACCGGCCAGACCCTGATGAAGACCATCCTTGCCCCCGGCTTCAAGGCCCGCCAGCTCGGCCTGCACGGCTGGTTCTCCACCAACATCCTGGGCAACCGCGACGGCGAGGTCCTGGACGACCCCGAGTCCTTCAAGACCAAGGAAGAGTCCAAGCTGAGCGTGCTGGGTACGATCCTGCAGCCCGAGCTCTACCCCGACCTGTACGGCAACCTCTACCACAAGGTCCGGATCAACTACTACCCCCCCCGCGGCGACAACAAGGAAGGCTGGGACAACATCGACATCTTCGGTTGGTGCGGCCGTCCCATGCAGATCAAGATCGACTTCCTGTGCCGCGACTCGATCCTGGCCGCGCCGCTGGTTCTGGATCTGGCCCTGTTCCTGGACCTGGGTTCCCGCGCCGGACTGCCCGGCGGCATCCAGGAATGGCTGTCCTTCTACTTCAAGAGCCCGGTAACGCCTCCGGGCCTGAACCCGGAGCACGACCTGTTCATCCAGCAGACCAAGCTGAAGAACACCCTGCGCTGGATGATGGGCGAAGATGTCATCACCCACCTGGGACGGGAGTACTACGAGGATTGACCGGAATTCATCGGGTTGAATCGAAAGGCCGGCCCCCTGGGCCGGCCTTTCGGAATTTCACCGGCCTGATTTTCCCCCAGCGGTGGCAGGAGGCGCGGCATGGAACAGGACTGGCGAATCAGCGTGAAACCCGTGGGTGAGCTGCAGATGAACGCGGTTCTGGTCACGGCCCCCGGTCCCCGGGAACCGCAGTCCCTGCTCATAGACCCCGGCGCCGAGCCCGACACGCTCAAGCGCATGGTAGAGGAGGCGGGTGCTCCTCTGGTGGCCCTGGCCGCCACCCATGGGCACTTCGATCATGTGGGAGCGGCTGCCGACCTCCAGGAGAGTTGGGATATTCCCCTGCGGATCCACCCCGCAGACATGCCCCTGGTCGAAGCCATGCCCGAGGTCATGCAGGCTTACGGATTCCCGCCGGCGCGCGTCCCGCTTTGTGAACCCGACCTGGTCGAAGGGGCGGCCATCACCCTCGCCGGCCGGCAGATCCGGATCAGGCACGTGCCCGGACACTCACCGGGGCAGGTCATGTTCCTGTTGCCCGGCCGCGCCATCGTGGGCGACTGCCTGTTCCGGGGCTCGGTGGGCCGGACCGACCTGCCAGGCGGAGACCAGGCCCTCCTGGAAAAAAGCATCCGGGAACGCATCTACACGCTCCCGGATGAAACCGTCGTGATCTGTGGACACGGTCCCAGCACCACCGTGGGTGCCGAACGTGCGAGCAACCCCTTCGTACGGGGGTAAACCGGATCAGCTCTCGGCCGCGGCGGCCTCGGCGGCGTCCTTGCGCTCCACCTTGAGCTTTTCCAGCTTCTGATGCTTTTTCAGGAACTCCTTCTTGATCCAGTCCCGGTAGAGGGACGCCCCCAGGCAACCGGAATCATAGGCGTAGATACTCTGGAAGTTGGCCGGGGCCTCCTCGATCTTGATGTTCGAGGTGATGATGGTCTTGAACACGTCCGCGGCCGGGAAGATCTGGCTCAGTTCCCGCCGCACGTGCTTTTGCAGGGGGGTCCGCCCGTCCTTCTGGGTGATCAGAACCCCCAGGACCTGCAGCCAGATGTTGGGCCGTTCCTGGATCTTGGCGATCAAGGCCTTGAGCTGGTGGAGCGCCGGCACGGCCAGGCCGTTGCACTGGGTGGGGATCAGGACGTAGTCCGCAGCCACCAGGGCGTTCTGGGTCAAGACGCCCAGGTTGGGCGGAGTGTCGATGATGATCCAGCCGTAGGAGGTGGACAGGGATGCGACGACCTTGGCCAGGCGGTCGTTGATCTGGGTCTTGGCCATGCTCTCCAGGTAGGGATTGGCCGGCAGGATATCGATGTTCTCGTCATAGACGGTCGAGGTGATCCCATCCTGGGGCGTGATGGCCCGGCGCAGGACATCGAAAACGCTCCTGGCCGGCGGCTGGCCGTCCAGTTTCCCCAGCAAGGTGCTGGAAGCGCAGCCATGGGGGTCCATATCGATGACAAGACAGCTTGAAGTGATGTCGCTGTAACGGGTAAGACCCGCAGCAAGATTGATGGCGGTCGTCGTCTTGCCGGTGCCGCCCTTATGGTTGACAACTGCAATTACGTTGCTCATGAGGGCTCCCTGACGCCTAGAGGCTGCATTGGAGAAAATTTCGCAGGCGGAAAATATAGATTACGAGGCCCCAAATGGAAAGAACAATCCCAGATTATCGTGGGATGCCCACCCTGATACCAGCCTGAATTGCAAAAAACACAACCTGATCATTAAAATCAAGGCCGTACACCGGGTCGAACGGCTCCCGGGCCTGGGGCTCGAAACTGCCCCTGTCCCACATCATGCCCTCGAGGGATGCCTCCACGAAAAGGCTGCTGCGCCGACCGACCATGCGGCGGTACCCGAGGCTGACCCGCGCGCCCCAGGCGGTCTGGCTCAGGTCATGGTTGACCACCGGGGACAGGTGGGTCAGGGTGGCCGCCAAGCCGGCGTAAGGAGCCGACAACTGGTGCACGAGGTCCCGTTCGAGGCCCACCCCCAGGCCCCAGCTATCCATCCGGTCGTAGCGGTACCGGGCGCCTGTCTGCCCGACCAGAGCCGTGGCGGTGACATCCTGCCGCACGTACGTTCCGTCGGCTCGCAGCCTCCATACCTCCCCCAGCTCCCTGCTGATGCTGGCCTGCCAGCAGGTGCTGCCCTCGAAGTCGGCGGTGAACCGGGAGGATTGGAAACCGCCCGGATCCAGCCCGGGCCAGGGTACGGCGCTCCCGTTGAGAACCTCCAGGCGGAACAGGTCCCCGCCCTGCCTGTTGCCCAAGGCCAGGGAGACATTCCAGAGAGGTTTTTCCACCTTCCCGGCCGCCTCCTGCCCCTGCGAAGGCTGGGTGCGATGGGGAGGGATGGCACGATGACGGCCCGTGTGGCGGTCGGTCTGGGCGCCGGACCCACCGGCACAGAGCAGGACCACCGCCATCATGAGGGCGCCCACCCCCATCGGAACGCGGTGGCGTGGGCGGGATTGCTTGATGGTCCTCCCCATCACGGCTGGGGCCTGGTGGTGGTGAAGGTGCTGGCGATGGCTTCCAGGCGGCGGAAAAACAGCATCTTGTCCATGCCCGGCGCATAGGCCAGGGTATCCAGGCAATAGATGCGTCCCTGTTCCGGGACCGCGAGGAAGTAGGCCCAGAACGGGCCCCCGCCGGCGAAACTGCTGCCGCTCCAGGCACCGGTCAGCTTCACTCCGCCGCTTCCGGGCAGCCCCTGCTCGTCCCAGTGGAAGGACTCGGGCACGAGCTCCTCGTGGTGGAACACCTTGCCGATTTGCGCCCTGAAGGCCAGAAGTTGCTCCCTGTCCGCGAGCCAGGCCTCCGGATCGGGCACGTCCTTCCAGGCGATGGTTATCCCCCGCGAGGGACCCGTGCGCATCAGCTCGATCCCCTGCACCCCGTCATGGCTTTGCTGGTTCAGGTGATAGGCGGCCGGGATTTCCAGGGTGAATCCGTATTGCGTCCAGATGGCGTTCATCAGCTCGGTGGCCAACCCGTCATACCGATTGCGGCGCAGGATGCGCTTGCGGTTGTCGTCCTCGATGGAATGGCGGATTCGCGCCGCGCTGCGGTGCAGGAGGCTGCCGAGGCTGTTGCGATCGGTGCCGGCGGCCACGACCAACAACTGGTAATTGGACCAGGGGTCCTTGCGTTGGACCAGCCCCGCGGGGCTGGCCGCGAGCTTGTCCCAGGCGTCTTTGGACAGGACCTTGCGGGCGGCCTTCACGACCGGCCCCTTGTCCCGCACATCGAGGATGAAGACGGAATTCTTGTAGCCCTTGGCCAGATCCGATTTTTCAGGCGGCAGGACATCGATCTTGAAGCGGGTCTCTTCCTGGATCACGAACACCATGCGTTCGTTGACTTCGTCGGCGAATTTCCGGGCCAGCGGCTCCAGCTCCGCCGAGGAGTAGACGACGGCCAGATCCCCGTAGGAGCCGGCGGCCATCAGGATCCCCTGCTCCTGGTCCATTCCGCATCCGGCGGCCAGCAGAAGCATCAACACCGGCACCAGCACCAGCCACGCGCGTTTCAATGCCTCCACCTTTCATCCGGGAAAAGGGACCACCGTTACCGACCTAGATCTAGCCCATTGCTGTCCGGTCTGTCAAGCTGCCGGCGCAGAATGGAGATCTGCTGCTGGTACTGGTAGAGCTGGTTGTTCAGGCGCTGGTTGCGCAGCTTGAGTTCCTGGATGGTGGCCAGATCCTTCAGGTGGTTCCCCGACCACCCGCTGTCCAGGACGAAGGCGGCGTTGGGCGAGAAATCGCCCAGGCCGAAGGAACCCGACACCGACCGCTGGATGCCGCGCGGAGCGCTGAGGGGCGCCAAGGCGCCCCGATTCAGGGGAAGCCGGTCCGAAACGCCGCCGGCAACCTGCCGTGAGGTCTCGAAGCCGGCATACCGCCCCGCATCATCGGGCATGACACGCCCTTGCGGACCAATGAACATCGCGAGGGCCAGCACGGCGGCGAGGCCGAAGGCGGCGGCCGTGGTGAAGTTCCCGGCCCATCCGCGTCCCCGGGGTTTCTCCTCCAGCCAGGGATAGGCGGTTTCACCGGCGGCCTTCTGCAGAGCCTGGTTGAGCTTCAGTTGCAGGCGCCAATCGAAGTTCCCGGACAGGGAAGGTTCGGTGGCGCCCAGGAGCCGGCGTCCGAGAGCCAGATCCTCCCTGAAATCCCGGCATTCCCGGCACGCATCCAGGTGCTCATCCAGCTGGCGGGTAACCGCCGGGGGAAGCTGTTCGTCCATGGCCTGACTCAGGTAGCGGCGAGCCTTGGTGCAGCGCATGTTCATCACCTACCGTCTCTCATGAAGGATTGTCCTTCTGTTCGGCCACGCGGGCCTCGATCATTTCCAGTTCCGCCAGCAGGGTCTCATCCTTGAGCAGGGGCTTGATCAGCTGCCGGAATCGATTCCGGGCCCGGTTGATCCGGGAGCGGACCGTGCCGAGCTTCAACCCCGTCACCTGTTGGATCTCCTCGTAGCTGAGCTGTTCCACCTCCCGCAGCAGGAACGGGATCCGGTATTTCTCGGGGATGGCGGCCGTGGCCTCGTTGATGACCAGGGCCAGTTCCCGGCGCTGGATTTCCTCCGAGGGGTCGGCCACCGGGTCGGCCGGATCCAGGGGGATCTCGTCATCGGCAGGCGCCGGGTTCAAGCTCAGCAACTGCGGCCGCCGCGAGCGCTGGCGCATCTTGTTGCGGACCAGGTTCGTGGCGATGGTGAAGACCCAGGTCGAGAACTTGGCGATCTCCCTGTATTTGCCGGCATGGATGTAGACCCGGATCAGGGTTTCCTGCGTCAGTTCCTCGGCCAGGACCGGTTCCTTGACCATCCGCAGGATGAAGCTGAACAGGCGGTTCTTGTACCTGGCGGCCAGCTCGTCGAACGCCTTGCGGTTCCCGTCCTGGACCATGACGATGAGGTCTTCATCACGCGTCTCGACCAGGTCGAACCTGGCGGCCGAGGGCGAACCATGCCTGTGTTCATCTCGCGAGGGATTCATGGTTTTGCTCCCGCAGCTTGTCTGCCGTAAAGAACCGCATATCCTTCAACGCGGGGCCGGCCGGAGAGTTCCCCCCGTTCTGCCGGAAAGGCAAAAAATTCCGCCAGGGGCCAAAGGGGGCTGAAAAATTCCGGCGGCAGATCGCCCAAGGCGGAACCCTCATGGTCAAGGGCCAGGCCGATGCGCCCCGGGCGCCGTGAGGAGGAAAGCCTCAAGCTATGCGTATTGGCCTCGGTTTCGTGTCGTTCCTGCCTCACCAGGGTGATGACCTCTCCGCTGCCCCCCTGCCCCAGGCCCCGGGTCGTCAGCCGGGCATGGAACCCGGATATCCCGGGCCCGGGTTCCGGACCGGGGATGACCAGGCGCGAGCTCCCACCGGTGGGGTCGCCTTGAGCCAGGGCCGCAACCAGACGGGCGAGGAGGTTGCCGAGCTCCCGGTCCAGGGGACGCCATTGGCCGTCCCAGGCCCCGACAACCCCAGCACCGGTGTCATCCAGCACGAGGGTCCACCCCCTGCCCTGCCGATGCCACAGGGAGTCCATGGCCGTCGACCCCGGCAGTGCGCTCTCCATGACCTCCAGCCTGATACCCTGCGGACCGTTCACCCAGGCTGCGACACCGCCCCCGGAGTAACCCCAGGTGTCCAGCTGCCAGGTTCCGGCCCACAGCCGGCACCCGGCCTGACCGCCCACCGCACCGCCGCGCACCGGAACAGCTGCGCTCATGCAAGCGAGCAGCCAGAACAGACATGGGTAACAACGGCGGGTGAGAATCTCAGTGCCCATGTTTCTTTTCCAGGCCATCCAGCAGGCCCTGCAGCCTCCCGGCATCTCCTCCCAGGGCCATGGCGCGTTGGAACATCTCCCTGGCCTCGGCGATTTGCCCCTGGTCCCGCAGGACCATCCCCAGGTGTTCAAGGATAACCGGATCATCAGGCAGGACGTTCACGGCCCGGATCAGAAAATCCAGGGCCCGGTCCAGATCCCCTTTCCGGTAGCTTACCCAGCCCATGGAATCCAGGTAGGCGCCGTTGCTGGGGTCGGCATCCAGGGCCTGCTGGACCAGCTTCTCCGCCTGGGTCAGCTCGAGGTTCTTTTCGGCCAGGAAATAACCCAGTGAATTGGCGATTTCCGGGTTGTCCGGATTCTCCTTGCGCAGGGTTTCCAGCAGGTCGCGGGCACGGGAAACCTTGTGCGCCTGATCCAGGCACAGGCTGGCCTGGACCAGCGCATTGAGCCTGAGGTCAGGGTCATCGCCGGCAAGCTGGAAGTGCCGGGCCGCCTGCTCCAGGTCACCGCTGAGCCGCAGAGCGTAGCCCAGGACCAGCTGCCCGTTGTAATCCTCGGAAGGGACCAGGCTCACAGCAGCCCTCACCTGCTGTACGAAGTCGGATTTCACCGCCAAGGCCGTCGAATCAGGATCATCCGCCGTCAGCTCTGCTTCCTCGGCCAACATCATGGCCCGCACCAGGGCCAACCGGATCTCCGCGTCCCGGGGCCCCAGATCAGCGGCCCTGTGGTAGGCGCCCACGGCGCCGGGCATGTCCTCGCTCTGTTCCAGGATCCTGCCCTTGAGAAACCAGGCCCTGGCCGCCTCGGGCCACCGCGCCAGGATGCTCTCCACCAGCTCGGAACCGGCGCTGAACCGGCCGGTACCCAGATACATGCGGGCCAGCCAGAGGCTAGGTCCCAGGTCGAGTTCACCCCTGGCCTTCATTTCGGCGAGGATCCCCATGGCGGATTCGTTATCCCCGTTCTGGGCGTAGTGGTCAGCCAGTTCCACCCGGAATGAACCCGGCAGGGGGCCGGCCGCGCTCGCCTCGACCTGCACCTCGTCCTGGCCCTGTGGGCGCCGCGCATACCGGAATGCAGGCAGCTGGAACAGGCTGTCGGCCGCTGTGGCGGCCGCGAGGGCCTGGGGCTTGTCGCCGGCATCGGCCAGGGTGCGCACCAGGTCCAGATGCAAGCCGGGATCGCGGGGGTAAACGTCCAGGGCCTTGCGCAAGGTCGCCAGGGCATCGCGCGCGCGCCCATCCTGCTGCAGAACCATCGCCATTCCCTGGTAGATGTCAGGGCCGCGGCCGGGGAAAAGCTCCAGCCCCTGCCGCAGCACCTTCAGGGCGCCCTCGGCATCCCCCATAGAGGAGCGGAGGGATGCCTCCAGGGAAACCATTTCCTCGGTGACCCCTTGCTTTTCCCGCAGCAGGGCGAGGTCGGCCAACGCCTCCTTCTTGCGCCCCAGGCGCAGATCCAGCCGGGCGCGCCGGAAACGAAAAGACAGGGAATCAGGGAACGTCTTCACCAGCCCGTCCATGACGTCATGGGCATCCTGGAGGTAGCCTCTGGCCTGCAGAGCCCGCTCGAATTCGAGGGCAACCAGGGGGACATCGGGGTCGGAACGATAGGCCAGGTGAAGAAACGGCAACGCCTCATCCACCTCGCCTGCCTCCAGCAGTTGGTGCCCGACAACCCAGCTGGACCCGGGCCCGTATGGCATCCCGCCGGCGGCGGGGGAAAGGTCCCCTCCCGGACCTGCGGCCGCCGCCTGCCCGCACGGCAGCAGAACCAGCAGCAAACAGAGTTCAAGAAATTTTGAGCGATCCGGCAAGGTGGTGACCATCGGCTAACTCCAGAGGGGTGTGCTGTTTCCGATCAAAATAACCGCAGAGAGATGGAACCGCCGTCGGCTTTCAAGGTTCGGCGGCCAGATGTTCCAGGGCTGCCTTGGCCGCCATCTGTTCGGCGGTCTTCTTGTTGGTGCCTTCCCCCCGCCCCAGGACCTTGCCCTCGAAGGTCACGACCACCACGAAGCGACGATCGTGGTCGGGACCATCAGACGACACCACCCGGTATCGTGGCGGGCTCTTGTGGTCGGCCTGGATGATTTCCTGGAGGCGGCTCTTGTAGTTGCGGCGGGAGCGCCGGGTCAGGATTTCCCGGCTTTCGGCCAGGATCAGGCGGTCGATCACCCCTGCGGCCGCTGGGAAGCCGCCATCGAGGTATACGGCTCCGATCAGGGCCTCGGTGGCGTCGGCGAGGATGGTCGGTCTCTGCCTGCCCCCGGCGGCCGCTTCGGAACGGCTCATCCTGATGTCGTGCCCCAATCCGTGGCTGAGGGCCACTTCGGCCAGGCGGGCTCCACAAACCAGCAGGGACTTCATCTTGGTCAGGTCGCCTTCGCTGCATTGCGGGTACCGATGATACAGACGGTCGCTGACCACGGCGCCCAGCACCGCGTCCCCAAGGAATTCCAGGCGCTCGTTGGAATCGGTGCGTTCCCCGCCGGTCACATGCACCTGAGAGCGGTGCAGCAGGGCGTTCTCCAGCAGGCCGGGGTCGCGAAAGCGGTAGCTCAGCTTGGCTTCCAGGGCGGAGAACCGATGTTGCGGCGTGGATTTTCTGCCCAGGGAACCCAGACGCCGCCATAGCCGCACAAAGATACCCGGTCGATTTCCGGCGCGGTGTTCAGGCTTGGCGGACATGGGACCTTTCGCCCGGCCGGGGAGTCCCCTTTCAGCGCGCGGCGCCGAAGCAGAGGGTGATGTTGTGCCCCCCGAACCCGAAGGAATTGGAGATTGCGTGCTGGACTTTCATCTCAACCGGCCCGTCCTTGCAATAGTCGAGGTCGCATTCGGGGTCCGGGTTTTCCAGGTTGATCGTGGGCGGCAGAACCCCGTCGCGCAGGGCGAGGCAGGTCACCACCGCTTCGACTCCCCCCGCCGCACCCAGCAGGTGCCCCATCATGGATTTGGTGGAACTGATCTTCACGCGCCGGGCGTGCTCACCCAGGGCCTGCTTGATGGCGAAGGTTTCAATCTTGTCGTTGAAATAGGTGCTCGTACCGTGGGCGTTGATGTAGCCGACATCCTCCGGCGCGAGTCCGGCGTCCTTCAGGGCGGTGGTCATGGAGCCGATGGCGCCACGGCCCTCGTTGTCGGGCTGGGTCATGTGGAAGGCATCCCCGGTGGCGCCATAACCCTCGAGGAAGGCCAGGATCTCGGCACCCCGCTGCCGGGCATGCTCCTCCGACTCGAGCACCAGAATGCCCGCCCCCTCGCCCATGACGAAACCGTCACGTTCGGCGTCGAAGGGCCGGCTGGCAGCTTCCGGATCGTCGTTGCGGGTCGACAGCGCCTTCATGTTGGCGAATCCGGCCAGGCCGACGGCGCAGATGCCTGCCTCGGCTCCCCCGCTGATCATGACGTCGGCGTGACCGTTGCGGATCTGGTCCGCGGCCACGGCGATGGCATGGCCTCCGGAGGCGCAGGCGCTCACGGTGCAGAAATTCGGACCCCGGAAACCATACTTGATCGAGACCAGACCCGAGGCCATGTCCGCGATGGTCATGGGGATGAACAGCGGCGAGACCATGCGCGGGCCGCGTTTGGCCATGCGCAGGACCTGATCCTGGAAGGTGTTCATCCCCCCCATGCCGGAACCGATGATGACGCCGCAACGCAGGGGGTCGGCGGCTTCATGGATCCCCGACTGTGCCATGGCCTGGGTCGTGGCCGCCAGGGCGAACTGGCTGTACCGGTCGGCCTTGCGGACATCCTTGGGGTCCATGAAGGCGGTTGGATCGAAATCCTTTACCTGGCCGGCGATCACGACCTTGAAATCGGTCAGATCGATGCCTTCGATGCGAGACACACCGCTTCGGCCAGCCAACAGGTTTTTCCAGGCGTCCTCGCGTTCGAGCCCCACACAGGTCACCATGCCCAGGCCCGTAACGGCAATCTTCTGCTTGGACAAAACCAACCTCCATATGCTCCAGGTGCGCACCGCTCGGTTGCGCCACCTGTGGTTTCCCTACGCCGCGCCCATGATACCGATCAGCCCGGAAAGCACCCCTGTGCTCCCGGGCAGATCAGAAGGTTCGGCAAATCCGAGACTCGGCCATCCGGCCTCTAGTCGAGGTGCTGCTCCAGATACTCGATGGCATCCTGAACCGTCTGCAGTTTTTCCTGGTCCTCTTCCGGAATGGTGATATTGAACTCTTCCTCGAGATCCATCACCAATTCCACGGTATCAAGGGAGTCGGCACCCAGATCCTCGGTGAACGAGGCCTCGGGTGTGATCTGCTCGGGGTTGACACCCAGCTTGCGCTGGATGATTTCGTAAACCTGTTCCTGGATCGACGCCATTTCTGGTAACCCTCCCGGTAAGTGGGGTGTGTGCTAAATGATCATGCCGCCATCGACCACCAGGGTCTGCCCGGTGATGTATGCGGCCGCGGGTGAAAGCAGAAACTCCACGACACCGGCCACGTCCTCCCCCCGTCCGAGACGCTTCAGGGGGATCTGCGCCAGCATCCCATCTTTGACCTTCGCGGGCAAGTCCGCTGTCATCTCGGTCTCTATGAAACCGGGTGCCACCGCGTTGCAGGTGACACCGCGTCCGCCCAGCTCCTTGGCCACGGATTTGGTCAGGGCGATGATGCCCGCCTTGCTCGCAGCATAATTAGCCTGACCGGCGTTGCCCGTCAAGCCGATAACGGAGGAAATATTCACGATCCTTCCCTGCCGCGCACGCATCATAACCGTCGCCGCCGCCCTTGTGAAGTAGAACGTCCCGTTGAGGTTGACGTCCAGGGGGGCCTGCCATTGCTCGGGGTTCATGCGCACGAGCAGGCCGTCACGGGTCATGCCCGCGTTGTTGACCAGGCCGGAAATACCACCGAAATCCTCCTGGACCGAGGCAACCACCTTCTGGACCGCGTCCCAGTCGGCGATATCGGCGGGATAAACCCGGACATCCGGTCCCAGCGAGGAGGCGACTTCTTCCAGCGCCGCGGCGTTGCGGGCCACCAGGGCCAGGGGGTACCCGGCGGCATCCAGGCGCCGGGCGATGGCCAGCCCGATCCCGCGGCTGGCTCCGGTGACGATGACCGCGCCTGCAGCGGCTTTCCGGCCAGGATCCTCACCACTCATGCCCGTCCCTCCATCTTCCTGCCGGCAGCAGCCAGCGCATCCAGGTCCTCGACGGTGGCGACTGCGGTGTAGGCGGCCCCCGGGTGGCTCCTTTTGGCCAGATTGGTCAACACCTTGCCCGGCCCCACTTCCAGCACCAGATCGGCTTCCCCGGCATCGGCGAGCAGGACTTCCAGGGACGGGTGCCACAACACCGGAGAGGTCAACTGGTCCTCCAGTCCACGTCGCAGCGCCGCGGCATCGGTGACCGGCCGGGCGCTCACGTTGGCGACCAGAGGAACGACCGGATCAGCCACGGGAATGTCGGCCAGGAAAGCACGGAATTCGGTGGCGGCATCTTCCAGCAACGGCGAGTGGAACGCGCCGCTGACCTTCAGGGGGATGACCCTGCGCGCGCCTGCGCTCTTGAGGGCATCGGCAGCGCCGGCCACGGCGGCCGTTTCTCCCGATATCACCATCTGCAGGGCGGAATTCAGGTTGGCCAGAACCACCACCCCGTCGGTTTCGGCGCAGATCTGCCGCACACGCTCAGCATCGAGACCCATGACGGCGGCCATGGTGCCCGGCCTGGCCTGCCCGGCACGGAACATCAATTCCCCCCGCCGCCGCACGGCGCGCAGGGCATCCAGCGGCTGCAGGGCCCCGCAAGCCACCGCGGCGCTGTACTCACCCAGGGAATGGCCGGCCACGATGCTGGGCCTGAATCCCCGTTCTGCAAGGGCCAGGAACACGGCCACCGAGTGGGCCAACAGGGCAGGCTGGGCGTTGCGCGTTTCGGTCAGGGCATCGGCGGGTCCATCGCACATCAGACCCAGCAGGTCGAAGCCGAGGGCATCGTTGACCGAGCCCAGGAATTCCGCGGCCGCGCCCCGGGAAACGGCCAGATCGCGGGCCATGCCCACGTGCTGGGACCCCTGGCCGGGAAACATCATGGGGCAGTTGCGGCCTGCCGGGGAAGGATCCTTGTGGTTCAAAGTTGCAGCTCCATCATTTTCCGGGGCAGGCTCTTGTTGGCCTGCCGCCAGGCCTCGTTGACCGCGTTGGTGATGGCCCAGGCGCTGCTGCGTCCATGGGCGATGATGCTGATGCCGTCGACCCCCAGGAGCATGGCCCCGCCGTATACCTCGTAGGAGAAATTGGCGTGGATGTACTTCAGGATCGGGGGCAGGGAGGCCCGCAGGTGTTCGGGCAGGTCCTCGGACCGCGCCAGGCCGGCCATGAACTGGGCGAATCCCTCCAGCAATTTCAGGGTGATGTTCCCGGTGAACCCATCGGTGACCACCACATCGCACACACCCTGCAGGATCTGGTTCCCCTCGACGTTGCCCAGGAACTCCAGGCTGCTGTCCTTGAGGCTGGCGTGGGTCTCGACCAGCGTCTCGGTCCCCTTGCCCGCCTCGCCCCCGATGTTCAACAGGGCGATGCGTGGCTTTTCCCGGCCCAGGATCTCCCGGGCAAACACATCACCCATGGCTGCGAAGGTGAGCAGGTGGTCCCGATTGCATTGCAGGTTGGCCCCCGCATCGAGCAACAGCGACTGACCCGAGAGGGTGGGGATGACCGTCCCGATGGCAGGCCGGTCCACCCCGGGCAAACGCCCCAGGATGATCAGGCTCGCGGCCACCATGGCTCCTGTGGAGCCGGCCGAGATCACGGCCTGGACCTTCCCCGCCTTCTGGTCGGTCATGGCCCTGACGATGGGGCTGTCCTTGCGCGACCGGATGGCCGCAGCGGGCGATTCCCCCATGCCTATGTCCTGGCTGCAGTGATGGACGGCTAGGGGCAGCCCGTCGGTGTCCAGGCCGGCCAGGGCGGCATGGATGGCCGCCTGGTCCCCGTAGAAGGCCACCTGGAACGGCGAATCCGGATTCAGGGCGGCCACCGCTCCCGGCACCACGACCTGAGGTCCGTGATCACCCCCCATGGCATCCACCGCGATGACCGGCATCTGCGCGCTACTCATTCGGTCCCTCCCCGTCTGCCTGCCTGCACAGCGTGGTCCGCAGGATCAGGACTCCACCACCATGACTTCCCGCTCGCCATAGTAGCCGCACTCGCGGCATACGCGGTGGGGAAGGCGGGGGCCGCCGCAGTGGGGGCACTTGTTCGGATCGGGTTTGGCCAGCCGCCAGTTGGCCCGACGCTTGCCCTTGCGGGCCTGGGACGTTTTATTCTTGGGAACAGCCATGTTTTCTACCTTCCTCGTGCTCAGGGCCCGCCTTCAGGGCAGGGCATCCCAGCGGGGATCATGCGTGTCGGCTTCGCAGACACACTCTTCTTGGTTCAGGTTCCGGCCACAGCCGGCACAGATACCCTTACATCCTTCGCCGCAGACGACCGTCAGAGGGTAGCCCAGGACGGCGCTCTCGCGGCAGACCTCATCCAGGTCGACCTCCCCGGACCTCTGGTGCAGGACCATGGAATCGTCACGGCCCTCTTCGCTTTCCGGGTCCCGCAACACCATGCAGGAGATCTCGACGTCCCACGTGAAGTCGAAATCGGCCAGGCAACGGCTGCAAACCGCCATCCCCGCAGCCTGCACCTGTCCGGACACCAGCACCCGGCCCTCGAGGTTGTCGACGGTCAGGGTCCCCACCAGACGGGCGCGGTCGGGGCGGCCTTCGGCCCACTGCAGGGCGATTTCCTCATCCAGGGGCAATTCCGTGCGCCCACCAGGCGTCCTGTCAAGATCTAGCTTCATACAAGCGACACACCTTAATCTGCCTGCTGCACCCTGTCAAGTTGGCCTCGGGAAGGGCTCAACCGAAAATCAGCCCCAGTTCACGCGCGGAATCCTCGGGATTGGCCGAGGCATGGACGGCGTTGTTCTGCAGGGACGCCCCGTACAGATCCCGGATGGTCCCGGTGGCCGCATCGCGGGGATTGGTGGCACCTATGAGCTCGCGCAGGGCGGCCACGGCGTTCTCCCTTTCCAGTCGGACCGTAACCACGGGGCCGCTCGTGATGTACGCAACCAGATCCCCGTAGAAGGGCTTGCCCTTGTGTTCGCCGTAGAAGTCCTCCACCAGATCCTGCGGGAGGGTCCGCATGGCCAGACCGGTGATCCGGAATCCGGCGCGGTTGACCATGGCGAGGATCTCGCCGACCTTCTGGTCGCCGGCCGCCACGATCTCGGGTTTGATCATGAAATACGTCTGCTGCATGGCACGTCGATCCTTTCTCGTTTAGAAGCGGAAACAGGGACCGGCAACGGTGCCCTGTTTCCCGCTCGCAGGCCCGTCAGGGTCAGCTTTTCCAGATTTCCTGCAACTTGGGCACGATATCCATGGGCCTCTCGGCGACCGGAATACCGGCCGCTTCCAGGGCGGCCTTCTTCTCGGCCGCGGTGCCGCTGCCGCCGCTGACGATGGCTCCGGCGTGGCCCATGCGCTTGCCCGGAGGCGCGGTCTGGCCGGCGATGAAGCTGACGACCGGCTTCTTCACGTGCGCCTTGATGTACTCGGCGGCCTTCTCCTCGGCGTCGCCGCCGATCTCGCCGATCATCACGAAGGCCTCGGTCTTGGGATCCTCGTTGAAGGCCATGATGGCGTCCATGAAGGTCGTCCCGATGACGGGGTCCCCGCCGATGCCCAGACAGGTCGTCTGCCCCAGACCCGCCGCGGTCAGCTGGTAGACGACCTCGTAGGTCAGGGTGCCGCTGCGCGAGACCAGGCCCACCGGACCTTCCTTGACGATGCTGGTGGGCAGGATGCCCAGCTTGGCGATGCCCGGCGCCAGCAGGCCGGGGCAGTTGGGACCGATCAGGCGCGCCCCCCGCTCCTGCAGATAGGGCGTGACCTTCACCATGTCCACCGTGGGCACGCCTTCGGTGATGCACACGATGAGCTTGCAACCGGCGTCGGCGGCTTCATAGATGGCGCCGGCGGCGCCGAACGGGGGCACGAAGATCACCGAGGTGTTGGCCCCCTGCTCGCTGACCGCCTCGGCGACCGAATCGAAAACCGGAACCTTGTCGTCGAACTTCTGGCCCCCGCGGCCGGGGGTGACCCCGGCGACCACCTTGGTACCGTAAGCCATCATCTCGCGGGTATGGAAACCGCCGTCACGGCCGGTGATACCCTGGACGACCACCCTGGTCTTATCATCCACGAAAATAGCCATGATCAATCACTCCTTGGTTGACGCCTTGCGCGCCATGAAAACTCGATGAGCGCGTAGCCGCTCAACCTGCCAGCTCGATGGCCTTCTGCACGGCCTCGTCCATGGTGGCGGCCGGCACGAGGTCTGTCTTGGCGAGCATGGCCCGGCCCTCCTCCTCGTTGGTGCCGGTCAAACGAACCACGATGGGCACCTTGATGTCCATGGCCTTGGTGGCGGCGATGATCCCCTGGGCGACATCGTCACAGCGGGTGATCCCGCCGAAGATGTTGAACAGGATGGCCTTGACCTCGGGGTCACTGAGGATGATTTCCAGGGCGTTGACGACCTTCTCCGGGTTGGAGCTGCCGCCGATGTCCAGGAAGTTGGCGGGCTGGCCGCCGTAGTACTTGACCAGGTCCATGGTGGCCATGGCCAGGCCGGCGCCGTTGACCAGGCAGCCCACGTTGCCCTGCAGCTTGACGAAGCTCAGGTGGGCTTCACGCGCGCGCCGCTCGGCGGGGTTCTCCTCGTCCAGATCCCGCAGGACCTCGTAATCGGGATGGCGGAACATGGCGTTGTCGTCGAGGTTCACCTTGGCGTCGATGGCGTGGCCCTTGCCCTCGGGGGTGAAGATGAAGGGATTGATCTCGGCCAGGCTGGCGTCGGATTCCACGAACGCCTTGTAGAGCTTCTGCATGGCGGCGGCCAGCTGGCGGGCCTTCTTGATGTCGTCGGGGCACAACCGCATGCCCATGCCCATGGCCTCGTGGTCCAGCAACCCGTAACGGGGGTCGATGGTCTGCTTGAAGATCAGCTCGGGCGTGTCCTTGGCCACCTGCTCGATCTCCACCCCTCCTTCGGCGCTCGCCATGAGCAGCACCTTCTTGCTGTCACGGTCGATGAGCATGCCGATGTAGTACTCCGAGGCGATGTCCACCGCGGGCGTGATCAGGACCTTGCGCACGATGTGGCCCTTGATGTCCAGGCCGAGGATCTTCTCGGCGTTGGCGCGCACGTCATCCATGGTCTCGCAGAACTTGACCCCGCCGGCCTTGCCCCGGCCGCCGGTCAGAACCTGGGACTTGACCATCACCGGCAGGCCCTGTTCCTCGGCCAGCTTGACGGCCTCGTCCACGCTCCGGGCGACCTTGCCGCCGGGCACGGGCAGCCCGAAGCTGCGGAAGATCTCCTTGGCCTGGTACTCATGAATATTCACTGCATTCCTCCCTGTGGAATGGGAGCAGCCCCGGCACGGATGCCGGGGCTGCGGCCGTTGAAATCTAGCCCAGGAAGCGGGCCAGCAGCTGGGGCAGGTTCGGCTCGCCGATCTCCTGCAGCTCGTACTGGATACGCACCGTCGGCTTGCTGATCTTCACCACGCGCGTCAGGTCGATGGGCGTCCCGATGACCACCACGTCGCAATCCACCGCGTTGATGGTCTTTTCCAGGTCCGCGACCTGCTCCTCGCCGTAGCCCATGGCCGGCAGGAGGGTGCCGATCTCCGGATAGAGCTCGAAGGTTTCGGCGATGCGGCCCACGGCCCAGGGACGCGGGTCCACGAGCTCCTCCGCCCCCATGCGCAGCGCGGCCACGACGCCCGCGCCGTAGGTCATGTTGCCGTGGGTCAGGGTCGGGCCGTCCTCGACCACGAGCACCTTCTTGCCGAGCAGCTCCACGTCGCCGGTGACCGTCAGCGGGCTGGCGCCGTCGATGATGACCGCATCCGGGTTGACGCTGCGCACGTTCTCACGCACCTGCTCGATGTTCTCGAATTCCGCCTCGACCACCTTGTTGATGATCACCACGTCCGCCATGCGCACGTTGGTCTCGCTGGGGAAGTAGCCGATCTCGTCGCCGGGCCGGTGGGGATCGGCCACCACGATGTGCAGGTCGCTCTTGTAGAACGGGGTGTCGTTGTTGCCGCCGTCCCACAGGATGATATCGGCTTCCTTCTCGGCCTCGCGCAGGATGGCCTCGTAGTCCACGCCGGCGTAGATGACGCCGCCCGCGGCGATGTGCGGCTCGTACTCCTCCATCTCCTCGATGGTGCACTTGTGCTTGGCGAGGTCGCCGATCTCGGCGAAGCGCTGGACGCGCTGGGCGACCAGGTCACCGTAGGGCATCGGGTGCCGCACGGCGACGACCTTCTTGCCCGCCTCCCGCAGGATCTTGCAGATCCGCCGGCTGGTCTGGCTCTTGCCGCAGCCGGTGCGCACCGCGCAGACGCTGATCACGGGCTTGCTGCTCTTGAGCTGGGTCTCGCGCTCGCCCAGCATGGAAAAATCGGCCCCGGCCGCGTTGACGATCGAGGCCAGGGACATGACCTGCTGGTAGGAACGGTCGCTGTAGGACATGACGCACAGATCCGCGCCGTACCTGGCGATCAGCTCGGGCAGGGCGGCCTCGTCCTCGATGGGGATCCCGTTGGGGTACAGATCGCCGGCGAGCTCGGCGGGGTACTTCCGGCCGTCGATATCCGGGATCTGGGTGGCGGTGAAGGCGACCACTTCGTACTGGTCGTTGCCACGGAACCGGCAGTTGAAGTTGTGGAAGTCCCGGCCGGCGGCCCCCAGAATGATGACCTTGATCTTGCTCATGACGACTCCTTGACCCGCTAAGGGGTGGGTGATCCGGTGCGATCAGGGCAGATTGCGGATCGCACGGATGATCTGCGAGGTCGACAAGCCTTGCACCATGGGCACGCGCAGGATGCGTCCCCCCCAGGAAAGGACTTCCCGGGCCCCGACAATATCTTCTTCGCGGTACTCGGACCCCTTGACGAGTACATCGGGGCGAAGCCGGAGAATACACTCCAGCGGTGTAGGCTCGGCAAAAATAGTGACCGCGGAAACGGGCCGCAAGGCGGCAATGAGCAGGGCCCGGTCCTCCTGCCCGATAACCGGACGCCCGTCGCCCTTCAGGGCGCGCACGGAATCGTCGCTGTTGATGGCCACCACGAGCTGATCGGCGGCGTCCGCGGCCGTCAGCAGGCTGGTCAGATGCCCGCGGTGAATCAGATCGAAACACCCGTTGGTAAAGGCGATGGTCCTGCCGGCGGCATGGATCTTTTCCGCCCAGCCGGCAAGTTCCCCGCGCTCCAGGACCAACCCTGTCCTCGCTGGATCGTTCACGCCGGTTCCTTCCGGTCGAGGGCGGCCCCAAGCTGCTGGGAGGTGATGGTGGCGGTCCCCAGTTCGCGGACGGCGAGCCCCGCGGCGTGGTTGGCCAGGGAGGCGGCCGAGAGGAAGTCGGATCCGGCGGCCAGGGCGGTGGTGTAGACAGCGATGACGGTATCGCCCGCCCCGGTGACATCGAAAACCCGCGTGGCCCGGGTGGGCAGATGCTCCTCGGTGCCGTCGGACTGGAACAGGGCCATCCCGTCCTCGCCCCGGGTGACCAGCACGGCCTGGGCCGCGGTGCGTTCGAGCAACAGGCGGCCCGCTAGGCGCAACGAATCGGCGCCGTCGATGACCATCGCGCAGGCCTGTTCGGTTTCCTTTTGGTTGGGGGTCAGGGAGGTGACCCCACGGTACTGGCTGAAATCGCCCTGCTTCGGATCGACCACCATGGGCACGTTCTGCGCGGCGCCCAGAGCGATGACCGCCCCCAGCACGGCGGGGGTCAGCACGCCCTTGCCGTAATCGCTCAGGACGATGCCGTCCAGGGGGCAGGCGGCTTCCAGCGCGGCCAGGATCGCCTCACCGGTGTCCTGGTCCACAGGCTCGGCGACCTCGTGGTCGGTCCTTACCACTTGCTGGTTGTGGGCCAGGATGCGGGTCTTGACGGTGGTGGGGCGGCCTGCACACCGGGTCATGGTGCCGGCGTCCATCCCCTTGTCGGCAAGCAGCCTCGCCATCTGGTCGGCCACCGCGTCCTGCCCGCAGATCCCGCACAGGATCACCTCGGCCCCCAGGGCGCGGATGTTAGCGGCAACGTTGGCCGCCCCGCCGAGCTTGGTCGTCTCCTTGAGGATCCTGACCACCGGCACGGGCGCCTCGGGGCTGATGCGGTCGACCGTGCCCCACAGGAATCTGTCCAGCATGCTGTCGCCGATGACGGCCAGGCGAGCCCCGGCCATGGCGCCCAGGATCTTCTTGTATTCCTTGTTCATGAGCACTTTCTTGACAAGAGGGATGGTGATCGGAAGTGAAATTCCGCGCCGCGAAAAATTATCACCCCGCATGACCGGTGTCAACGAGGCCTAGGGATCCACAAGGAGAACCCCATGAACAACAAGCCGCAACAGCAGCGCATAACCCTCGATCTGGGCGAAAAGGAAGCCGAGGGTATCTACGCCAACATGACCCTGATCACCCACAGCCCCGCCGAGTTCATCCTGGATTTCGCCCGCCTGGTTCCGGGGCTGCCCAAGACCAAGGTCCACGCCCGCATCATCATGACACCGCAGGCGGCCAAGGCCCTCCAGCGCTCCCTGGCCACCAACATCGAGCGCTTCGAATCCACCCACGGCGAGATCAAGCTGGCAGGCCAGCCGAACCCTGGCCAGAACATAGGCTTCCACACCGATTGACGGCCGGCCGCATCATCCTGCCGGCGGCCTCGTCTTCCAGCGGCGGTGCACCCAGAAATACTGTTCGGGAGCGCGGCGCACGGCGGCTTCCAGCCTCGCCGCGTGGTGGGCCGTCAGTTCCCGGACCGCGGTCGCCTCGTCCCAGCCCGGATCCGCCACCACCGGGGGTTCGAACACCACACGGTGGCGCCCACCTGGCAGCCGCTGGATGAACACGGTCACCAGGGGCACCCCGGTCCGGTAGGCCAGCAGGGCAGGGCCCTTGAAGAAGGATGCCGGCCGCCCCAGGAAATCCACGAAGCAGCCCTCCCTGCCGGCATCCTGGTCGGCCACCAGAGCCAGGATCCCCCCGCCCCTGAGGGCCTTGAGCATGCCCCTGACCCCCGAATCGGTGCGAAGGATCCCCACCCCCGCCCGGTGCCTGATGTCGTTCTGGATGCGGTCCACCCTGGCATTGGACTGGGTCTTGGCGGCGGCGGTGACCTTGAAGCCAGACGCCGCGGCCCTGGCCGCGAGCAATTCCCAGTTTCCCAGATGGCCGGTCACGAACAGCGCGCCCCTGCCCTGCCGGACCACGGCCTGGAGGTGCCGATCCCCCTCGACCTCCACCAGTTCCAGGAAATCCCGCCGCCGCAGGCGGGGGAACACCAGGAATTCCATCAGGGTCATGCCCAGGTGGCGGTAGAAATCCAGGGCCAGCTTCCGCAGCCGCCGCGCATCCATCTCGTTGCCGAACGCGTGCTGGAGGTTCTCCAGAACCACCGTGCGGCGGTAGCGGAACACATGCCAGGTCAGCCAGCCCAACCAGCGGCCCACCGCGAGCAGGAAGCGGCGTGGCAGGGGCCGGGCCAGCAACAACAGGCCGTAAAGCAAGAGGAAGTCGAACCACTGCCGGCTGCGAGAGGTCATCACGGCTCCAGGGTAGAAGAACGGGATCAGGCCGACCAGATACTACGGGCCAGGCGCCCACCGGGCAACCTCCGGATCAGCCCCGCGGTTTCCAGGGCCAGCAAACCCTGCTGCCAGGTGTCCTCGTTCCCCGGCCACCGGAGGCGCAGATCATCCCTGCGGACACCTTCGAGATCGAGCCGGTCAAGGATCCAGCCGGCGGCGCTGCCGGGCACCGGCAACGGCAGGGTTCCCTGCCCTTCCGGCGGCTCCCGGCCGGGCCCCAGCACCGCGGCCACATCGGCCCAGGATTCGACCAGAACAGCCCCTTGCCGCAGGAGCTGGTGGCACCCCCTGCTCAGCTCGCTGTCGACGGGTCCAGGCACGGCCATGACCTCGCGGTTGTACTCCTGGGCATATCTGGCGGTGATCATGGCGCCGCTGCGCACCGGCGCCTCGATGATCAGCACCGCGCTGGCCAGCCCGGCGATCAGGCGGTTGCGCTGGCGGAAATGATGCTTCAGGGGCTTGGTGCCGGGTTCGAATTCCGTCAGGACGCAACCGGAGCCTTCGATGGCGCGGCGCAGTTCCCGGTGCTGGGAAGGGTAGGTCACATCCAGTCCGGTGGCCATGACCGCGGCCGTTTTCCCGCCGCCGGCCAGCGCCCCGCGGTGGGCGGCGGCATCGATACCCAGGGCCATCCCGCTGATGACGGTCCACCCATGCAGGGCCGCCTGCATGGCCAGCCCCCTGGCAACGGCCAGGCCCCGCGGGCTGGACCTACGCGTGCCCACCATGGCCAAACAGGGCCCCCTCAGCGCGGCATCATCGCCGGCCACTTCGAGCCAGGGCGGCGCGTCGGGGATTTCCGCCAGGAGCCGTGGCCAGGACGGGGTCCCCGGCCGGATCCTGGCTCGCGAAGAGGGCATGGGCATGACCCGCGTTCCGTTCCGGGAGGAACCTCATTCACCCTGCAGGGAATACAGCTGGAGCATCAGCCGCCGCAGATCGGCGAGCCCGGCGCCGGTGGCCGAAGAGATGGCCAGGAGGCCTCTGCTGCCATGACCCTCGCACCATTTCTTCACCTCGTCCAGGATCTGCTCCAGTTCGTCCGCGGGCAACAGGTCCACCTTGCTCAGGACCACGGCGAAGGGCAGTTCGGCCAGCCGGTTTCCGTAGGCGGCCAGTTCTCCGGTCAGGGTATCCAGGGTCGCCAGGCAGGATGCGCCGGCGGCATCGACCAGCAAGATCAGTGCCCGCGTCCGTTCGATGTGGCGCAGGAAATCATGCCCCAGGCCCTTGCCCTCGCTGGCGCCGGTGATCAGGCCGGGGATGTCGGCCAGGGTGCAGCTCCGGTAATCCCCCAGATCGATGATCCCGAGGTTGGGGATGAGGGTCGTGAAGGGGTAATCGGCGATCTTGGGCTTGGCCGCCGTCAGCACGCTCAGCAGGGTGCTCTTGCCGGCGTTGGGCTCGCCCACCAGGCCGATGTCCGCCAGCAGCTTCAGCTCCAGGCGTACCGAGCGGGACTCGCCCGCTTTACCCGGCTGGGCCCGCATGGGTGTCTGGTTGCGCGCGTTGCGGAATTCCCAGTTCCCCTTGCCGCCCCGGCCGCCGGCGGCCACGCAGAGGCGTTGCCCCGGTTCGATGAGGTCGCCCAGCAGGCGGTCCGTGCCGACCTCGTAGACCAGGGTACCGCAGGGCACCTTGATCACGATATCCTGGCCGTCGGGACCCGATTTCTTCCTGCCGGAACCGGCCTCGCCGTTGCTCGCCTGGTACCGGCGGCGGTAGCGGAAATCCTGGAGGGTGGTCATCTGGGGGGTGGCCTCGAACCAGACCGATCCCCCCCGGCCCCCGTTGCCTCCGTCGGGCCCGCCCCGCGGCACGAACTTTTCCCTCCGGGTCGACACGCAGCCGTCCCCGCCCTTGCCCGCGGTCACCGAGATTTCGGCGATGTCCAGAAACATGAAACCCCTTGCCGGTGGCTGTCACCGGTGGTTGACCAAACCGCCCACTGCGGAAACGACGGGGCCTATGGCTCGCGCAAGGCCTTGGCGATATTCCCGGGAACGAGCCGTTCCAGGGGACCGCCGTGCTTGATGACATCCCTGACCAGCGTGCTGCTGACGGCGGCCAGCTCGGGCCTGGCCAGCAGATAGACGAACTCCACCTGCCTGCCCAGCAGGGCGTTGACCCCGGCCATGCCCCATTCGTGCTCGTAATCCCCGGCGCACCTGATGCCGCGGATCACGGCTCCGGCTTCCAGCCTGTCCACGGCGTCCACGAGCAGGCCGTCGAAAACCTTCACCTCGACCCCCTCCATCCCGGCCACGGCCCCCTCGATGAGGGCGGCCCTCCGGGTTGCCGGCAGCAGGCCCGCCTTGCCGTCGCCGGCGACCAGGACCATCACCCGGGAAAACAGCTTCAGGGCCCGCTTCAGGATGTCCAGATGACCCAGGGTGAAAGGATCGAACGAACCGGGGTAGACTACCAGGGGAGCACTCTTCCTACTCATGTTCATCTCCCGGGTTCGTGCCGCGCGCCACCGCCAGCACCGTCCTGCCGTATCGCCGCAACTCCCAGATGGAGGCATCCGAGTCGTCGGACCCGGGTAACGCTCCCATTTCCACCACCGCCATCTCGAACCCCGGAATGCTGCGCCAGGCCGGACCCCGCGCCAGCAGTTCCGCAGCCAGTCCGGAAGCGTAGGGCGGATCACAGAGCAACACCCAAGGCCTGCCGCGCACATGATCGGCGATGCGGGCCGAAAAGGCCAGGGCGTCATCCTGGACCAGGGACCACCCCGCCGCCTCCGCCCGGCAATGATCGAGGTTGGCCCGGGTGGCCGCCAGGGCCTGTCGGGAATTGTCGACGAAGAGGACTTCCGCCGCGCCCCTGCTCACCGCTTCAATTCCCAGGCTGCCGCTCCCGCAGCAGAGGTCGAAAACAACGGCCCCTGCGACCCGGGCGCCGAGGATGCTGAAAACGGCCTCCTTGACCCTGTCGGTGGTCGGGCGCACGTCGCCTCCGGGAGGGCACGTCAAGCGTCGGCCCTTGAAGCGGCCGGTGATAACCCTCATCCGACGTCCCCCTCCCCGTGCCCCCTGCCGGAAGCCACCATGATCATACGGGCGACCTGTTCCGCACCAGCCAGGTCGGTCCGCAAACGGAAATCCGCAGCCGCCGCATAGCCCGGTCGGCGGCGCAGGAACAACTCCTGCACCTGTGCCGGCGATGCGCCGGCCAGCAGGGGCCTGGCGTCCTCGGTCCCTTGCAACCGCAGCCAGGCGGTGTGCCAGGCCAGATCCAGCCAGAAGACGCGGCCCCGTTCCCTGAGTGAAACGGGCTCGTCGAGGGCATCGACCAGGCCCCCGCCCGTCGCCAGAACCAGCGGCTCTCCTACAGGAAGGCTTTCCAGGGCCTCCCGCTCACGCCGTCTGAAGCCGGCCTCACCCTCGGCGGCGAAGATCTCCGGGACGGCCCTGCCCGCCTCCTCGGCGACCAGGTCATCAAGATCCATGAAACCGATACCGCTCATGGCCGCCAGGCGGCTGCCGACGGTCGATTTACCGCTGCCCATGAAACCTATCAGGATCATCCACATGCCCGCATGCTAATACAAAGCTCCCCGGGACACAACGTCCCGGGGAGCCAGGATTGGCCGGCGGTGCGGTGCTCTAGTAGCCGCTCACCTTGTCGGGATAATAGGTGCCTTTCGAATTCTCGGTCAGCGTCGAGCGCTCCATGTAGCCTTGCTCGACGATGCGCGGGGTGACGAAGACCACCAGCTCCCGGCTGCTCTTGGCGTCGGTGCTGTGGCGGAACAGGGCGCCGAGAACCGGCAGATCCTGCAGCACGGGGATGCCCGTGCTCAGGGTGCTCTCGACCTTGCGCACCAACCCGGCGATGATGGCGGTCTGGCCGTCATCGACCAGCACCCGGGTGTCGGACTCGCTGGTGTTGATGATCACGCCGCCCTGCACGGTGGCCTGGCTGGACAGGTCGCTGACCTCGTTGTGCACATCGAGGGTGATCCGGTTCTCGTTGTTGATGTGCGGAGTGACCTTCAGCATGATGCCGATGGTCGTCAGCTGGGTGATGGCGTTGCCCGCCTGGTCGGAGACGATCAGGGGGATCTTCTGCCCCACCAGGATGCTCGCTTCCCGGTTGTCGGTGGTGGTGATGATCGGGTTGCTGATCAGGTGGGCCTTGTTCTGGCTTTCCAGGGCCTCGATGGTGACCATCAGATCGCCCCAGTCCTGGACCGTGCCCACCCTGACGTTCCCGGCGGGGTTCTGGACCGGGTTGGAGATCTCACCACCCCCGTAGATGTTGTTGCCCGGGCTCTGGTAGTTGGCGAGGGACCAGTTGATGCCCAGTTCCCTGGTGGCCTTCTGATCGATATCCACCAGCCTGGCGTTGATCTCCACCTGGGGGGTCCTGGTGTCCAGCTTGACCGCCATGTCCTTGATCAGTTCCACCCGCTCCTCGATGTCGTTGATGAGCAGGCTGTTGGTCCTGACATCCACATCGATGTTGCCGCGTTCACTGAGCATCTTCTTCAGGGCGTCCTTGACCTCTTCCCCGTTGGCGTAACGCAGCTTCACCAGGCCCAGGTGCAGCTTGGCAAGGTCCTCGACCTGCTTACGCGCGCGTTCGGTGGACAGCTTCTCCTGGCGCAGATCCTCCGCAGTGTCGATCCGGTAGATCCCGTTCTCCTCGATGTAATCGAAGTTATGGGCCCTCAGGATCACCGCCAGCGCCTCTTCCCAGGGCACTTCCTCCAGCTTGACCGTCACCTTCCCCGTTACCCGGGGCGAAGCGACGATGTTTGCGCCCGAGAAACCGGCCAGGGAACGCAGCACGGTGGTGATTTCCGCATCCTGGACATCAAGGGAAATGGGTTCCCCGCGGTACCCGGAATCAGCGGCCTGGACCGTGGCCGGGGCGTTCGCCGGCTGGTCCTGCGCGACCGCGAACCCTGCCATGAGCATCACTACCGCCAGCAAGGCATACGAAGCCAAACGGATCCGTCCGTACATGATCAATCCTCCGATTTCTCCAGCTTGAGGACCACCTTGTTGGTGATCCCGTACAAGGTGACCCGCGCGGTGAGTGAATCCTTGCGGATGCTGACGACCCTACCGTTCTTGATGCGGTCGCCCACACGCAGAATGTATCCGAAACCATCGCCGTTCTCGACCAGGGCGAACTGATCGTCCTGCCCCCACATCACGCCCACCAGGCGGGCGCTGTTCACATCGAGGAGCCCTCCGGACTTGGACTGCTCGAAATCCCCGGCCACCAGAACCTTGAAGGGATCCTGCTTGCCGTAGGACTGGTAGAAGAACTCGTTTTCCCGGATGGCGTTGATGCGGTCCCGGGAGACCTGCGACGGGGAGACCGAGCCTCCTTCGTCACCGGCCGGTTGGTCGGTGGCCATGGCCGCAGGTACCGCCGTCATGACCATGATCAGCAGCAGCAGCATGAGCCGGGCGGACTTGAAAAGGGATGTCTTCATGGTGGTCACCTCTAGTTCCCCGCGCCGGCGGCGCCGTGTTTGGGCCCTGAGGGCGTCTTGCCCCCCGTGTTCTGGGCCAGGGTCCGGTCCCCCTTGCCCTCGAGCTGGGGCTGTACTTTCTGGCCCGGACTGAGCGTGTAGGCGGTCAGGACCATGTCGGTCTGGACGGTGAAGGGCTTGTCCTTCTTCTGCTCCTGCCCCTTCATGTGCAGGCGGGACACGTTGATGATGCGGTTGAGGTTGGCCAGCCGGCTCAGGAAGATCCCCGTCTGGTGATAGCCGCCCTCGATGGAGACCTCGATGGGGTTGTCGGCGTAGAAGCCCTGGGGTGTGGGGATCTGCGGCTTGAACAGGGTGAAGGCCACGCCTGATTGCTGACCTGCCGCGGTCACCTTGCGCAGCAGATCGGGCATCTGGTTCTCGTCCGGCAGCAGGGACTGGGCCACCTGCCACTGCTCGTGCAGGGTGTTGTACTCCTGCTCGACCCGGTCCAGGTTGCGCACCAGCAGGCGGGCCTTCTCCAGGTCCTGGCTCAGCTTCTGGTGCTTGGCGTCCAGCTGCTTCAAGGTAGCCTGTCCGGACTTGTAGGTGATGGGGTAGGAAGACGACATGAAGTACATCGGCAACACCACCAGCACCACGAGGATGGAACCCGCCCAGCGGAGAAATTTGGGATCCTTGACATCGATATCCATAGCGGTCCTTCCTTAGCCTTCCAGCCCGTTGTCAACCACGGGCCGGGTGGTCCTGGCCTGGGCCTTGAATTTGATGACCCTCACACCCTCGATCTCGCCTTTTTCGGCCACCATCAGGTTCACGCCGCTGAACCACGGGCTGTTGGTGACGTTCTGGAGAAAATCGCTGACGAGGAAGTTGGAGAAGGTGACGCCTTCGATGGAGAAGCTGCCGTCCCCGTTCTCCTGGAACTCCGTCAACCACATGTTTTCCGGCATGCTCCGATTCAGCTCATCCATCACGTGCAGGCGGAAGTACCGGTCATGATCCAGCTCGGTGATGACGTCGAGCCTGTCGTTCAGGTCCTTGCGCTGCTGGTTCAGCCGCTTGATCTTGGCGATCTCCGGGGCGAGGCGGCGCGTCTCGGCCTCCTCCTCGGCGACGGTCGTCCTGAGGGCCTTGATGTGGTTGGCCTGCAGCTGATGCACGACGCCGCAGGTCACCAGGGCCGCGACCACCAGCACCAGGGGCGCGAAGCTCCCCACCTGGGGGATGCTCCAGCTGCGCCGGGTTACGATCTCCTCACGCGGCAGAAGATTGATCCGGATCATCTTCAGACCCCCTCTCTCAGAGCCAGGCCCACGCTGACGGTCAGCAGCGGACTGAGTTCCTCGGCCTGGCCTTCGGCGAACAGGTCCGGTTCATAGTCCAGGGCCCGCAGAGGATCCGAAACCTCGCAGGGCACGTTGTACCGCTCGGCCAGGTATGCCAGAAGGCCGGGCAGGTGGGCTCCGCCCCCGCTCAGGACGATATGGTCGAACCCGCTCTCCTCGCCCGAGGTTTTCAGGTACGAGAGGCTCGGCTCCAGGCCGTCGTAGATCTCCGACCCCACCGAACGCACGATCTCGGTCACCAGCTGGGCGTCGACACCTTCGAGCTCGCCGCGGGCCACCCTGACCGCCGTTTCATAGGTCAGACCCAGCTGCTTCTGGAATTCCTCGATGAAATGGCTGGTGCCCAGCGGCAGATCGCGGGTGAAATACGGGATGCCGTCCTTGACCAGGTGGACGTTGGTCACGCCCCCGCCGACATCCAGCAGGGCCACCGATTCTCCGGCCTCGTCCGCGGCATCCTCGCCCTCGAGTTCATCGGATTCCAGGTCCGGGTCCCCGTCCTGCGCTTCCATCTCCCCGTCCCCATCCTCGCTGTCCTTGACCGAGGAGAGGTATTCCCAGGCGTTCTGGTTGGCGAACGAGGCCACGTCGATCACCAGGGGATTGAACCCGGCGTCGCGGATCAGCTCGGCATAACCGAGGATCATGTCCTTCTTCGCCGCCACCAGCAGCAGCTCCATCTGGTCGGCGCCGATGTCATCCTGCAGGATCTGGAAATCCAGGGTGATGTCGTCGATATCGAAGGGAACGTGCTGCTCGGCCTCCCAGTAGATGGCCTCCCGCGCGTCCTCCTCGCTCATCTTGTCCATGACGATCTTCTTGACGATGACCGCCCGGCCGGCAACGGCGCTGGCCACCGGATCGTTGGGCAACTCGGCGCGATCGGCGGCTTCCCTGATGGCCTCGATGACAAGCTCCCGGTCCATGATCTCGCCGTCCACGATGGCCTCGGGCGGAAGATCCGCCATGCCGAAGTGGGTCAACGCCGGACGCGGACCGGACAGGTCCAGGCGCAGGCACTTGACGACGTTGGAACCGATGTCCATGCCGATGAGTGATTTTCGTTTCTTGTTGAGAAAACCGAACATGTCAAGCCTGCCTTGCTGTTCGTGCGTTATGCCGGAAAAGCCCGGCACTTCATGGTTACCCCCCCGGTAACCGCAACATGCATGCCACAATGATCTTCGGCGTGGGAAAAAGGGACTTGAGCCTTATTCTCCTGAAAATCCCCCTCCTGCGCCCTTTCAGCCCGGGACCGAGATTTTCCGCCCCGCCGCTGCGAACCGCCATGCTGAGACGGCCGCGATCCAGGTCAAAAAATGTTCAGATACCAGGCAAGAATTTCCCTGCCCCAGAAGTAGATGAGGCCCCCGCCAAGGGCCAGGAAGGTACCGAAAGGAAGCTTGGCGGGACCATCATCCGTCCTGCCACCCCACACGGCCGCATAGAGAGTCCCCCCGAGGGCGCCGGCAAAAAGCACGGCGGGCACGCCCCAGGGCCCCACGAAGGTCCCGAGCATGCCCATCATCATGACGTCCCCGCCGCCCATGCCCATCCGGCCCCGGATCAGCCGGTAGCCATAGGAAACAGCCAGGATGATCCCGGCACCGCACAGCATGCCCAGCAGCGAGGACCGCCATCCCGGAACCCCGGTGAACGAGGCCGCCAGGCCGACCGCCGCGCCGGCGATGGTCAACGTGTGCGGGATGATCATGTGCTGCCAGTCGATGACCGCGATGACCAGCAGGATCTGCAGCAGCAGCCCGCCGGCCAGTCCCTGCGCGGTCAGGCCGAAGCGCAGGAACCCCAGCACCAGACAGACGGCCCCGGCCATCTCCAGCACCGGGTAGCGACGTGGAATGGGCTGCCCGCAGCTGCGGCAGCGTCCCCGCAGCAGGAGCCAGCTCAGGACCGGGATGTTGTCATGCCAGGCCACACGCGCCCCGCACGCCGGGCAGAAGGAACGGGGGCCGACCACGCTCAGATTGCGCGGCAACCTGTAGACCAGCACGTTGGCGAAGCTCCCCAGGCAAGCGCCGAGGAACACGATGCACGTCCAGAGGTAGGCGCCCAGCCAGCCGCCCAGGGGCATGGCCGCGACCGACGACTGCGCGCAGAAAAGGTTCGTGGTCATGGACTCTCCAGCACCGGCCCGTACACGTCGTTCTGCGCCCCGAGCTTGGCGCTGATCTCCCCGATCATCTTGCGGGCCAGCTTGATCATCTGGGGATTTTCGGTGGAGTTGAGCAGGGTCTTCCACAGTTCCAGCGACACGCGGTCGTCCCCCATCCTGTAGTGCGCGAAGGCGGCGAACCGGCGTTCACGGTCCGTGGCATCCTTGCACCTGGAGGCGGCTTCGAACCAGAACGCCGCCCGCTCGTAATCCTTGTAGAACACGTAGTAGGTGAACCCGACCTGGAAGGGCAGCTTGGCGGTGTCGGGATTGTTCAGGATCCCCCGCTTGAGCAGGTCCAGGGATTTGGGAAAGCTCCCCAGGTCCGACCACGCCACCAGGGAAGCGAAGTGGTACGCCTCCACGAAACGGGGATCCAGCCGCGTGATGCCGTCGATCAACAGATCGAAATAGCGCAGGTCGTTGTGGCCCTTGGCGAACGCGCCGTAGTACTGGATGAAGCGGAACCAGAGGTAGTCGGCCACGGTCTCCCTGAACCCCACGGCGGCTTCGGTGAGGAAACGGCCCGAGGGGAAGTACAGGTGGTCCTGGCGGTCCTGCCCGTGCAACATGGCGTCGTAACTCAGAAGCGAGCCGACGACCAGCAACAGGCAGAAGAACACCCCCACGCTGCGGCCCATGGCCCCGATGTCCAGGCGCCCGTTCATCGCAGGCCCTTGCCCCTGAACACGGCCCCGGCCAGCAGGACCAGCAGCCCGGCGTACCCCAGGCAGTAGACGGTCGCGAGCAGGTACTGGCCCGGCGGTATCAGGTCCCCGTGGACCACCGCGCCGCGGATGTTGAAGACCTCGAGGTTGGGAACCAGGAAGTAGACCGCATCGAATATCCGCTGCTGCAGGGGGCTGCCCTGGAGGTGCCCGAAATCCCGGATGGACTGGCTCAGGTGCCCCACGAGGAAGACGCCCAGGGTGGCCACCGCGGACAGGGGCGCCGAGGCGCAGGTGCTGAAGAGCACGACCACCGCATTGATGATCACCAGCTCCAGCAGGGTCATGTAGATCGCGCCCAGGTAGTGGACGGAGAAGGCTCCCGGGGCCACCGTGAGCACGAGGAAGAACAGCAAGCCCATCAGCGCCAGCATGGCGGCCAGGGTGAGGTTCAGGCCCAGGAACTTCCCGAGCAGATACTGCCGCCGGCCCACGGGCTTGGCCAGGATGGTCACGATGGTTCCCTTGTCGACTTCCTTGCGGATCATGTTGCTCCCCACGAGCACCACGACCAGCAAACCGAAGGCCGACATGGCGGCCAGGCCCACGTCGGTCATGATCTTGCTCTGGGCGCCGATGGTCAAAGGTGAAAGCACCGCCGTGCTGGCCAGCATGACGAACCCGAACATGCCCACCAGGTAAAACAGCCGGTCCCGCACCGTTTCCCGGAACGTACCGACCGCAAGGGTGCCGAGCGTGCTCATCACGACCCCCTCCCCTGTTCCGCTTGGTCCACGAACAGCTCCTCCAGGGCCGAGCGGTGGGTCCCCACCCCCAGCACCTTCCATTGCTGCTCGGTGCAGCGCGCCAGCAGCCGGGCCAGATCCGCCACCCCGGCGGTCTGGACGTGCAGTACCTCGCCGTGCCGCCTGACGATGTGATCCTCCAGGATTCCCGAACCCGCCCCGCGCGGGGCCACGAGCTGGACTTCGTAGATCGTGGTCCGGTTCAGATCCGCCATGCGGTGCTGCGCCACCAGGTGCCCTTGCCGCAGAATGGCCACCTCATCGGCCAGCATCTCGATGTCGGGCACGATGTGGGACGAGAGGATCACCGTCTTGCCCCGGTCGCGGAGGCCCTGCAACAGTTCGCGTACCTGCCGGCGGCCCACCGGGTCAAGTCCCGACATGGGCTCGTCAAGGATCAGCAGATCGGGATCCCCGAGCAGGGCCTGGGCCAGCCCGATGCGCTGCAACATGCCCTTGGAATACTTGCGCAGCCTGACCGCGGCCGCCGACTCCAGCTTCACCACAGCCAGCACTTCGTCGATCCTTTTCTCCCGCTCCGGCCGCCGGATATGCAGCAGGTCGGCGTAGAAGCGCAGCAGCTCCCTGCCGCTCAGGTGCTCGAAGAAATAGGGGCGCTCGGGCAGGTACCCGATGGCAGCCCTCGCCGCAGGATCCGTATGCTCTCGCCCGAAGATCCGCACGCGTCCGGCCCGGGCATGGACCAGATCGAGGATGCAGTTGATGGTGGTCGTCTTGCCCGCGCCGTTGTGGCCCAGCAGGCCGAAAATGCACCCCGGAGCCACGGTGAAGGACACTCCTGCGATGCCGCGCTGGCGGCGCCGGCGGAATCCGGTCCTGTAGTCTCGGGTCAGGTCCACGACTTCAAGGGCCGCACAACCATGGCGGGATGCGGCATGGATAGCGGGGGCCGGTCCGGCCATGCAGGCGGTTCCGGCCCCGGGCTCCGCAACTGTCTGATTCGTAGCCATCTGCTGCCTACTCACTGATCACCTCGGTAGCGTTTCCGGGACGCTGGCCCGGATAACCTCAAACTGCGGCTTCCAGTGGGGGTGCTTGCAACACCGGTGCCAGCGGCACAGGCAGTGGATCCGGAGGATCAGATGTTCGACAGGGTGATGATGACGGCCGACCGTCCATAGCCGGTGATGCGGTATCCGGCCATGTTGCCGCCGACCATGACTCCCTCCAGCCCCACCTGGCCCGGCCCGGCCGCAGGTGCGCCGAACTGGGGTTCTGAGGCCGCATCGGTGAAAGCGTTGGTCATCAACCCGCCTCCCGGCAGCATGGGGGTCAGGTCCCCTGCGGCAACCGAGTAGGTCCCGCTGTGCATGGCGGCGTAGTCCTCGGTGACCAGCTGCAGGGTATGGGCGCTCGAGAGGGTGCCCGCCTCGCGGGCGTGATTCTTCATGGATATGAAATTGGGCAAGGCGATGGTCACGAGCAGGCCCAGGATGATGATGACGATCATCAGCTCGATAATGGTGAATCCTTTGGCATTGTTCATGGTGTGCCTCCGGTCATCGTTTCCATGGACTCGATTGCTTTCCCGGTGCCGGCCCGGTCGGGTCCGCCCTCCAGCCGCACCAGTTCCCGGCAACCGCCATCGTTGCCGTAGATCCAACCCTGGATACGGTAGGAGCGGCCTTCGTTCCCCGGGGTGTAGGTCACATCACCGGGTCTGCGGGCGAAGGCCAGGGGCTTGCCGTCCAGGGGGTTGGCGGGCACCCGCTTTTCAGGCAGGTACCGCGACAGTTGCGCCACCGAAGACGGGAACCGGCCAAGGTGCTGCCGCGCGAAACTCTCGGCGGCCAGCTGCACGGTGGCTGCATTGCCCTTGATGGCCGCAACCCGAGCGCCGGCACCGATCCGGTTGGCCAGAGGAACCACCGCCAGCAGCAACAGTCCGACCACCAGCACCAGAGCCCCCACCGCCAGGACGACATCGTCACGTTCCGGAATGGGCGGAGCGTGGAACGGTCGGCGAATGGTCTGGAGGTGCTGCCGGATAGCCTGCATGTTCCCATCCCTTGAAAAACGGGCGGAGCAGGTCAAGCCAGCTCCGCCCGTATTCCGTTACGGCCGTGGATTACTGGCCGCTGGTCAGCGTCAGGATGATACCGTCACCGGCCGGACCGCCCGTGGGATCCTTGCCGAAACCGGTGATGGAGTAACCATCGTTCACACCGTCACCATCGGGGTCGACGGCCAGGATACCGACCTGCCCGGCGGCAGCGGCGACAGCGGCGAAGTGGGGCTCGGTGGCGGCGCCACTGAAGGCGTTCTCCAGCAGAGCGGCACCCGGCAGCAGCGGAGTCAGGTCACCGGCGGCGTCCGAGTAGATGCCGTCGTTGCGAACCGCATAATCCTCGGCGGCCAGCTGGACCGTGTGCGCGGCGCCCTTGACCTTGGCTTCCTTGGCCCGGTCCTGCATGCTGATGAAGTTCGGAATGGCGATGGCAGCCAGGATGCCGATGATAACGACCACGATCATCAGCTCAATCAGAGTAAAGCCCTTACGATTCAACACTACCTGTCCTCCTTGCAATGGTCCGCGGACCTTGAATTGGGAACGGGCCGGTATGCCCCCCCCTGTCAACCTGCCTGTGGCTGGAGCTTTTAATGCAATGCTCATGCCACCTGCAGCCTTTCCCTCCGCTTTCTCGAAATCCCTTGTGAGTCAACGGATTGGGATCCAATCTGGTCGGTGCTTCCCCCTGAGCCTGCCCGCTTCCGCGTGCTGTTTGCATGGAGCTTCATGCCCCCGGCAGGCAAAACAGGAGCCGCTATCCGACCGGCACGACGTGGGATTCCTCCCGCGCGTGATCTTCCTGCCCGGAATCACTTCCGGACATGTCCAGAACGGCTTCGACCACGTCGGCCGCTTCATTCCCGGCCGTTTCGTAGGCGTCGTCGTCGTTGAATTGCTGGTCTTCCTCACCGTTCAGACCGTACTTCTTGAGCTTGCGATAGAGGGTCGAGGCGTTGATCCCCAGAATTTCCGAAGTCCGCTTCCGGGCTCCGCCCGTACGCTCGAGGACGGCCAGGATGTGGGATTTCTCCAGCTCCTCCAGGGTGACCATGCCGCCGACCGCCAGGGTGGGCGTCCCTGCGGCCGCCTGCTGCAGGGACCTGATCTGCTGGGGCAGATCATTCACGGTGACCTTCTGCCCTTCACGGATGATCACGGCCCGTTCGATGACGTTCTCCAGTTCCCGCACGTTTCCCGGCCAGTCATAGGCGCACAGGATACGCATGGCCCCATCGTCGATGAAATTGCCCATGCCCCCGGAATACTCCGGTCCCAGGCAGCGCTTCAGGAAGTGATCCACCAGCAGGGGGATGTCGTCGGTGCGCTCTCTGAGGGAGGGAAGCTGCAGGGGGATGACGTTGAGGCGGTAGTACAGGTCGGTGCGGAAATTCCCCTTGGCGACCTCGTCCTCGAGGTCGCGGTTCGTCGCGGCGATGACCCTCACGTCCACCTTGACCGGACTGCTGCTGCCGACCGGATATATCTCGCGTTCCTGGAGCATGCGCAGCAGCTTGACCTGGATGGACAACGGGGTTTCACCGATCTCATCCAGAAAAATCGTCCCACCCTCGGCCTGCCTGCAGAACCCGTCATGGTCCCGGTCGGCCCCGGTGAAGGAACCCCGCACGTGTCCGAAGAGCTGGCTTTCGAGCAGGGTCTCGGGAATGGCGCCGCAGTTGATGGCCACGAAGGGACCGCTGCTGCGGTCGCTGCGCTGGTGGATGGACTGGGCGATCAGCTCCTTGCCCGTGCCGCTCTCGCCGTTTATCAGGACGGTGGCCCGGGTCGAGGCGATCTTCTCGACCATCTTGTAGACCGAACGCATGCGCGGACTCTTGCCGATGATCTGCTTGCGGCTCTGGGTGCGCGTCAGCTGCCGCCGCAGTTCCTGGTTCTCGTTGCGAGCCCGGTGGAGTTCAAGCGCGTTGCGGACCACCATCTTGATGTCGTCGTTCTTGCAGTGCTTCTGCAGGTACGAGAAGGCGCCCAGGTTGACGGCGTCGATGGCCGACTGCTCGCTGGCATAGGCGGTCATGATGATGACCGGGCAGGTCGCCTCCAGCTTCTTGAGTTCCTTCAGCAGCTGGATACCGTCCATCTTCGGCATCTGGATATCGGTCATGACCAGGTCGCAGGGAGTCTCCTTGAAAGTCTCCAGTCCGGCGGCGGCGGAATTCGCCGTCAGTACCTCATACCCCTCTTTTTGCAGGAGGATGGAAAGGTACTGGCACATGGACTCCTCATCGTCGACGACCAAAATCCTGTCCTGGGCCATGAAGTGCTCCTCGCGTCGTGAAGATCCAGCTGCTGTCAGGGGAGGTATCGACCACCGGCAGGTTTTCTTTACGCGGAAATGCTCCTACACCAGGATTTTTTCGGCCGCCGGGACCTCTTCCGGGTCGCCGGTGCCCGCCGCCAGGTCGGCCTGCGGCCAGACCACCACGAACACGGCGCCACCGGATGCGGCCGTCCGGGCTTCCACGTGACCCCCATGGGCCGCAGCGATCCTGGCCACCATGGCCAGTCCCAGGCCCGTGCCCTTGTCCTTGGTGGTCTTGAAGGGGGTGAACAGGTCATCACGGATGTCCGGGTCGATCCCGGGGCCGTCGTCGGCCACCTCCAGGATGTAGTTCCCGTCCCGCTTCCGGACCACCAGTTCGATGCGGCCGTGATAGGCCATCGCCTCGCAGGAGTTGATCACCAGGTTGAGGATCATCTGGGTCAGCTGAGAGGAATCCGCGACGAGGTCAAGGTCGTCCGGGTCGCAGCTGAAGTCGACCGCCACCTGCCCCCCGTGGGCCACGACGTGCTGTGTGGCCTGCAGCTCGACCTCGGCCAGGAATTCCGCTGCCGAAAACCGCCGCAGGGCCACCGGCCGCATGCGGGAATAGGCGAGGAAATCATTGATGATCGTGTTGACCCGGGCGCTTTCCTTCAGCACCAGCCCCAGCAGCTGGTCCAGGTTGCCGTCCAGATCCAGCTCGCCGGCCAGGATTTCCACGCTGCCGCGGATGCTGGCCAAAGGGTTGCGGATCTCATGAGCGATGCTGGCCGCCAGTTCACCGACGGCGGCCATACGGTCCGCCTCCCTGACCCGGGCGGCCAACTTCTTTTCCCGGGTCAGGTCGGTGAAGATAACGATGGCGCCGTCGCGGTGGCCATCCAGGTCGAGGACGGGGTTGACGTTCAGCCCCAGGGGCCTGGTTCCACCCGGGACCTGGATTTGCACCTCGCCCCGCTTCATGGGTTCCTGACCGTCGGCGACCGCGACCAGGACCGCGGCCAGTTCCTGTATTCCCGCCTGCGGGGCCACCTGGGCGAGGTGCCGCCCCAGGAGGTCCTTTTCCCGCAGCCCCAGGATGGCTTCGGCAGCCGGGTTGATCCGCGTCACGCGACCTGACCCGTCGATGGTCATCAGCCCGCTCCTGATGTTTTCCAGGATGTTCCGCACCTCGCAGCGGACCTTGGCGGAGTCCTCCTCGCTGCGCCGCTTCTGGAGCCCCCTTTGCGCCAGCTTCCTGGCCAGGGAACCGCTCACCATGCCGGTGAAGATGAAAAGGGCCAGGTGCAGGGCCGTGACCATGACGGGCCACCCCTGCAGGTACTCCGGGGGCGTCGAACGCCCCGCCAGCAACCAGCCGAGGGCCAGGCCGAAATGCCCGCCGCCGACGAAGATGGCGGCCACACCGGCCAGGGACATGGCCCCGCGCGAGCCCAGGAAGTACGCACCGAACATGATGGGGACGCAGAAGGACAGCGGGAGCATGGAAAAGGGACCACCGGTGAACTGCACCAGCAGCCCGAGCACCACCGTGTCCACCGCCAGCTGCACAACCAGCAGGAGCTGCCGGTCGACCGGGACCAAGGCGGCCGCCCAGCCGGCGGCCAGGGAAGTGTAGAGCAGGCCCAGGGAGGCCACGACCCCGGCCAGGGTGACCTGCTCGGGCGCAAACAGGATCATCCCGGCCGAGGCCAGGCTGAGCACCACGGCGAACCCCAACCTCAGCCGCAACAGCTTCAGGTTGGGGTCGCCGGGAATCGGGTTGTGGGCCGCGCCGGGCATGGGTTCGCACTCCGCAGCCAAGCTCGTCAACCTCCGACCACGTTGGCCATCTTGAACATGGGCAGGTACATGGCTACGAGCATGCCGCCGACCATGGTGCCCATGACGACGATCATCAACGGTTCTATGGCCGCTGTCAGGGCCTCTACGGCGGAGTCCACCTCGTCGTCGTAGAAATCCGCGATCTTGGACAGCATCTCGTCCAGCGCGCCGGTCTGTTCCCCGATGCTGATCATCTGGACCACCATGGGCGGGAAGACCCCGCTTTCCTTCAGGGGCAGGGCGATGGTGTCACCCTGGCTGATGCTGGTGGCCGTGTTCTGGATGGCCTGCTGGATAACGCTGTTGCCGGCGGTCTTGGCCGTGATCTCCAGCCCCTGCAGGATGGGCACGCCGGAGCTGATGAGCGTCCCGAGGGTGCGCGTGAAGCGGGCAACGGCGGACTTCCTGAGCACGGTGCCCAGGATCGGTATCCGCAGGGCCAGACGGTCGGTGACCATCTTCCCCTTGACGGTGGCCCGGTAGCGCTTGAAGGCGATGGTGGCGGCCGTGGCGCCGCCCGCCAGGGCCCACCAGTACGCTTTGAGGAATTCGGACAGGCCCATGACGATCCGCGTCGGCGCGGGCAAGGTGCCCCCGAAATCCGAGAACATCTTGGCGAAGACCGGGATCACGAACATGAGCATGAAGATGCAGGCCCCGCCGGCCACCGTCAGCACGATGACCGGGTAGGTCATGGCGCCCTTGACCTTGCGTTGCAGGGCGTCCGCCTTCTCGAGGAAGACGGCCAAACGGCCCAGGATCACGTCCAGGATACCGCCGGCCTCGCCGGCGGCGATCATGTTCACGAACAGGTCCGAGAACACCTTGGGATGCTTCTCCAGGGCTTCGGCCAGGGTCGAACCGCCTTCGACGTCGCTGGTCACCTGCTGCACGACCTTCTTGAAGTGGGGTTTCTCCAGCTGGCGCCCCAGCACGTCCAGACACTGCACCAGGGGCAGGCCCGCGTTGACCATGGTGGCGAACTGCCGGGTGAAGACCGAGAGGTCCTTGACCCCCACCTTGGTCTTCTTCAGGAAGCCGATCTCGATCTCCTTCGGCTTCTTCTTGATCGAGGTGATCACCACCCGGCGCTTGCGCAGGTATTCCCCCACCTGCTTGCGGTCTTCGCATTCGTACTCACCGGAGAGGACCTCGCCCTTGCTCGTCCGGCCTTTCCAGATAAAGGTTGTGGTGCTCACGGGATTCCTCCGCTGCTACGGGTTAAACCATCGCCGGCTGGCCGAGCATCTGCTGCAGCTCCTGCACGTCCGGGCTCCGGCCCATGGCGGTATCCAGAGTCACCCACTTGTTGACCACCGCCTGGTATAGTGACTGGTTCAAGGTCTGCATGCCGTGCTTCTGCCCTGCCTGCATGTGACCGTAGATCTGATGGGTCTTGTTGTCGCGGATCATCGCCTTGATGGCCGGCGTGCATACCATGACCTCCAGCGCCAGCGCCCGCCCGCCACCGCGGGCCCTGGGCAGGAGCTGCTGGGTGATCACGCCGTTCAGGCAGAACGAGAGCTGCGAGCGCACCTGGTTCTGCTGCTCGGGCGGAAACACGTCGATGATCCGATTGATGGATTCGAAGGTGCTGTTGGTGTGCAGGGTCGCCAGGGCCAGGTGCCCCGTTTCGGCGATGGTCAGGGCCGCGGCGATGGTCTCGCGGTCCCGCATCTCGCCGATGAGGATCACGTCCGGGTCCTGCCTCAGCACGTACTTCAACGCGTCGGGGAAACTGTGGGTGTCGCTGTTGACCTCGCGCTGGTTGACGATGCAGTTCTTGTGCTGGTGCACGAACTCGATGGGGTCCTCGATGGTGATGATGTGGCCCTTGCGGTTGGAGTTGATGGTATCGACCATGGTCGCCAGGGTGGTGGACTTGCCGCTGCCGGTGGGCCCGGTGACCAGCACCAGGCCGTTGTTCTTCTGGATCAACGTCCGGCACACGCCGGGCAGTCCCAGCTCCTCGAAGGTGCTGATCTTGTAGGGGATCTGCCGGATGGCCATGGAGACCACCCCGCGCTGCAGGAATACGTTTGCGCGGAACCGGCTGATGCCCTGCACGCCGAAGGAGAGGTCGAGCTCCTTCTTGGTCTCGAAGCGCTTCTTCTGCTCGTCGTTGAGGATGCTGTAGGCCAGCCGCATGGTCTCGTCCCCGCTGAGGACCGCGTGGTCGGTGCTCACGATGGTCCCGTCGATGCGGTACTGGGGCGGCAGCCCCGCCACGATATGGAGGTCGCTGGCCCCGCGTGAGACCATGTCCTCTAGCAATTCCCTCATTCCTGCCACTGCTTGCTTCCCTCCGGTAAAGTCCTAATCCGACACCGCGGTTTCCCGCAGCACTTCCTCGATGGTGGTGATACCCTTCTGGATCTTGACCAGTCCGTCGTCGCGCAGGGTCAGCATCCCCTGCTGCACCGCCATGTCCCGGATCTCGCTGGTGGAGGCCCGGTCAAGGATCAGGTCGCGGATCTCCGCGGTGATGGGCATCACCTCGTACAGACCCTGCCGCCCCGAGTAACCGGTGCCGTTGCACTTGTCGCACCCCTTGCCCTTGTAGACGACCGTGCCCGGCGGCAGACCGATGTCGCGCAAGGCTTCGGGCGACACTTCCATCTCCTCCTTGCAACCCTTGCAGATCCTGCGCACCAGCCGCTGGGCCATGATCAGGACGGTCGATGATGCGACCAGGAACGGTTCGATCCCCATGTCGATCATCCGGTTTATGGTGCTCGGGGCATCGTTGGTGTGCAGGGTCGAGAGCACGAGGTGCCCGGTCAACGCCGCCTTGGTGGCGATGCCGCCGGTTTCCAGGTCCCGGATCTCACCCACCATGACGATGTTCGGGTCCTGCCGCAGGAAGGCCTTCAGGGCCGCGGCGAAGGTCAGCCCCACTTCCTCCCGCACCTGCACCTGGTTGATGCCGTCGATGTTGTACTCCACCGGATCCTCGGCCGTCATGATGTTCAGATCCGGGTTGTTGAGCTTGGAAAGGCACGAATACAACGTCGTGGTCTTTCCGGACCCCGTGGGACCGGTAACCAGGACCATGCCAAAGGGTTGGGCGATGGCGTGATAGATGTCGGCGATGGCCTTCTCTTCCATGTTGAAATCGGCCAAGTCCAGGTTCAGATTCCCCTTGTCCAGGATCCGCATCACGACCTTTTCCCCGTAGATGCAGGGCAGGGTCGAGACGCGCAGGTCGATCTTCTTGGTGCCGATCTTCAATTTGATGCGCCCGTCCTGCGGAATCCTGCGTTCTGCAATGTCCAGTTCGGACATGATCTTCAGGCGGCTGATGATGGCGTTCTTCAGCTTGATGGGCGGCTCCATCACTTCCTGCAGGATGCCGTCCACGCGGTAGCGCACCCGCATGTTGCGCTCGTAGGGCTCGATGTGGATGTCGCTGGCCCCCATCTTGACCGCCTCGGCCAACAGGGTGTTGACCAGCTTGACCACCGGGGCGTTCTGACCCTCCTGCCCGGTGATGTCGTCATCATCCTCCTCTTCGACCACCTCGATGTCCGCCTCGATGCCCTCCATGATCTCGGACAGGGAATCGGCGGTCGCATAGTACTTGTCGATGGCCTTCTTGATGGCCATCTCGCCGGCCACCGCGGGCTGGACATCCAGACCGGTGATGAACTTGATGTCGTCGATGGCGAAGATATTGCTGGGGTTGGACATGGCCACGGTCAGGATCCGGCCGCGCCTGCTGACGGGCAACACCTGGAACTTCCGGGCCACATCACCCGGCACCAGGTCCACGCATTCCAGTTCCACGGTGGCGTTGTCCAGATCCAGCACGGGCATGTTGTAGACTTCGCCCAGGAAGGTGGTCAGGGTGGTCTCGTCGACGGACCCGGCCCGGATCAGGGCCTGCCCCAGGGTGCCACCCTGCTGTTTCTGGATTTCCTGGGCCTTGCTCAGATCGGCATCGCTGATGACGCCTGCTTCCAGGAGTTTGGCGGCCACCTTGTTCTTGGTCGTTATCATCGGTCCCTCGCCAATGTTGTACCCGCATCCATCCGGTCCGGATATCGCTGCCATGCGGACCATGCCGACGACTCTTCCGGTCCCCTCGTGAGGGACCGATCAATTCACCCTGTCCTTGGATTCATCGGTAGCGGGTCGAGGAACTTTAACCTGAATTACCCCCGGGCCGACAATGGTGCCGGAAGAGCCCCCGTCAGGGCCCAGCCGGGCTCCCGAGGTCCTGCGCGCCCTGCGCTGAAGGGCACGCATAAGCCAGCAGGGTGTCCAGCTTCCCGGCCAGTCGGGGCCCGATGCCCTTGATGCGGACCAGATCATCCGGACCGCCGAACACCAGGCCTTCGCGCCGGGCCGCCAGGATCCTGCCGGCCAGCACCGGGCCCACGCCCGGCAGCAGGACCAGGCTGTCCAGGGGGGCTGTGTTGATCGAGAGGGGGATGTTCAGGACGGGCTTCGCACCGGAGGCCGAAGGCGCACCGCCAGCGGCGGGCAGCTGCCCGGGCAGGTGTTCCAGTTCCGACCGCCAGCGGCCATCGGGACCGATCAACAAACGGTCCCTGAGCAGATGGCCGGCCAGCAGCAGGAAGCACATGAGCAGGAACCCGGCGCCCTGCCGCCAGGGCAACCGGGGTGTGCGGGGTGTCAGTGGAGGAAGTTCCAGGACAGGCGCATCACCGTTTCCCGGCCGGGCCCCCAGGCATTGCCCGTCAACCGGTAACGCTCGCCGGTCAGGTTGCGCAGGGCCAGGGACAGATCCGCCCCCACCAGCCTGAAGCCCACCACCAGGTCCGTCAGGGTGCGGGCCGGGATCCCATAGCTCCCGGTCACGTCCCAGGGATCGCTCATGGCGCCCACATGGGTCCTGAACAGCGCCACCTCCAGGACGGCGTCCTCCGCGAACAGGTGATTCTCCCACATGACGGTCAACCGGGTGTAGGTGTCTGGAGGCATGAAGGCCGGCTGCAGTCCTGTCGATGAGAAATCCTGCCATGTCCCCTCGTAGCGGATCCGGCCCCACCCCAGGAATCGCCCCTGGTGGCCCACCGCGGCGGTCAGGCGCGTGTAGTCCATGGCCACGCCGTTGGCCAGGCGTCCGCTTTCCGACCCCGGCGCCGAGGGCACCCAGGTGATCCCGTCCTCCACGCTCCCCGAGACCCCCTCGGCGGCAAGATCCATGCCCACCAAACGTGAGGCCAGGCGCAGGCCCCAGCGGCGGGTCTTTTCCCGCTTCAGGCCGGAGTTGGGCTCCAGGATAAGTACCCGGTCGGCGACACCGTGGCGCAGGACCGTCCCCAACTCGTCACTGCGGGGAGCCCGGCCCCCTGCCTCGTAGTACAGCCCCCAGCGCACCGGACCGCCATGGCCCCGCAGCCGGGCCGAGGCCAGCTGGTCCCAGCCCAGCCGGTCGGTCCACAGCCCTCCTGCACGGCCCGTCATCTGCAGCCCGAAGACGCGCAGGCCTGAACCAACGGTCACGACGGCCTGCTGCCCATCCATGTGCACGGGCCCGGCTTCATGACCGAGGCCCAGGGTGTCGGGCCCGGTATCATCCAGCGTCCAGTTCTCCACGGACATGGAAAGCTGCACCGGCAGCATGGATCCGCCGGACGTGTCCGGCCGTTCCACGCTTGTTCCGGGAACCGTGCTGTCGGCGGGGGCGGCCGCGGTGGAATCGGCAGAGGTGGATTCCAGGCTGTCGACGGAGGAAGCAGCGCTCGAATCGGCTGCAGCGGCTGCCTCCCCGCTGTCCGGCACCGCGGCGGTCAGCGAATCGTCCTCCACCCCGCTGACGGGCAGGTCCGCGGGTGCGGAGTTGGCCGCCACATTCCTGCGGCCCAGGGTCACCTCCAGCAACAACCCCTGGCGCCCGGTGGACAGCATCCGGGACGCGGTATCGGACCCGGCGGTGTACTGGTCCATGCGGACATCCCGATTGCGCCAGAATACAGCCGTGCGGACACCCACCCGCCGGCTGCCCCCGTGCATGTCCACAGACACCCCGTCGGACCAGACCTCCTGATGGTCCGCGTCCAGGGCGGGTACGAGATCCTTGGTCTTGCGGGCATAATCGTAATCGATGTCCAGGCGGGCCTGGTCCGTCAGGGTGCGGGACAGGCGCACATGGCTCTGCCGGAGGCGGGCATGGCCGGGATAGTATTCGTCATCTGGAATGGGATCGAAGACCTCCCCCGGCAGGTCGCTGAAGTTGTAGCCTTCCTTGTCCAGGTTCTCCTGATACTCGAAACCAAGACGCCAAGGGGCCTGGGGAGTAAGAAGTTGCAGCTTCCGCCCGTAGGTCTCGTGACGCCCCTTGGTGCCCTCGTAGGAGGTGAACGCATCCTGCGGCGCCTGGTCGCGGCGGGCGAGTTGGATCCAGCCGCCGGTGCCCCCCCAGGGGTCCAGGCCAAAGGACATGGTGTCGGGCCGCATGCCCGCCAGCGGCACCAGGCCCGGGTCATCGGCCAGCACGTGGCCGGTGCCCAGGGGCAGCCCCCGGCGCATCACCAGGGGGTAGGCGGCTGTGGAAAATTCCCCCAAAATCATGGCAGCCGAGCCAAGGCCCCCATCGGCTACGGGCACGAAATCACCATGCCAGGCGAGCAGGTCCAGCAGGGACGCCGAGAACGGGTGCCACAGCCCCCTTCGCCATTCGGGCGGGCCCTCGACCCGGGCAGGCGGAGCGGGCGCCTGGACCGCCACCGCAAGGGTGGAATCGGCAGGGGCGCCGGCATCGGCCCGGACGCCCGGAGCCGCCAGGCACATCCAACCCAGCAGCACCAGGGGAGCCACCGATCCCACGCGGCCGACCAGCGGCTCCCGTCCCAGGTGCCGGAATCTTCCGGCCAGGGAAGGGAAAAGGGCGGCGAAGATGACCAGGTTGCTGCCGGTATGCAGCAGGTAGAACGGCACCGCCCCCGCCAGGACCACGGCCGGCTCCAGGTTGAAGCCCGCCATGACCCCCGCGGTGGTGACCGCCTCGTACCAGGTTGTGCCGATCAGGGCGAGAAACAAGGAGCCCAGGACCCGCCTGCCGAGGCCGGAGCCGGAAAGGGCGTTCCAGGAAGACCACAGGCCGCCGAGCAGGCCGAGGCCGGCCAAACCCGCCATCTGGGCCACGAGGATCCAGACCGCGGGGATACCGAAGGGAGAGCCGAGGGAGTAGATCCCGGCGGCAAGCGCACCGCACACGGCGCCCAGGCGGGCGCCCAGCACCACGCCGGCGACCGCGACCACCAGGCTCATCAGTTCCACGTTGGGTATGCCCGCCAGCAGGAAGCCGGCACCAGCCGCGGTGCCGGCAAACAGACCCAGGAGCACCACGACACGGACCGCGACGTACCGTGCGGGCGCGTTTTCAGTCTTGTTCATACCGGAATCTTAACCCAGCGCCGGTCCCTTGGGTAGGGCCGGGAGCAAAAATCTGCAGGGGCGCGCGGCCGGCGTCCGCTCAGGAGGTGGACCTTTAACCCGTGGCCAGAGGCAAGGCGGCTTTCCGCGCGGCGACATCCATATATCCGGGATCCTCGGCCAGGATCCTGTTATAGCAATCCGAGGCATCCTCGTTGCGGTCCGCCTTTTCATATAGCTTGGCCAGGTGGTAGAGCAATCCCAGGCGGCCATCCCGGGCCACCACTTCGGCCGCGGCGCCCTCTTCCAGGACCGTCATGGCTTCATCCTCACGATGGGATCGTTCGAGGGTCATGCACCACATCTCATAGGCCCTGGCGGCATATTCGGGATCGGTCGTGGCGAGCTTGAAGCTAGCGGCCGCCTGGTCGGTCATGCCCATCTCCAGGTACACCAATCCCATCTCGTATTGCCGGTCGGCGGTATCGGCATCGCCGCCCACCTGCGAGCCGATCTCGGCGGTGATGGTCTCCAACTGCTCGACGGCGGCGCCCAGGAGGTCCTCGCCGTCCTCGGCCAGGATCTGGTCCAGGAGGTTGACGCTGTTGTCGGCGGTGCCGGAGGCCGCCTCGTCAGGCTGTGCCGCCTCCTCAGGCTGTGCCGCCTCGTCAGGCTGTGCCGCCTCGTCGCTATCGACTTCCCCCACGGCGGCGGCCAGGATATCATCCAGGTCCCCGGTGGCGCCGGTGTCGATGCTGATGCACCCGTCCTCATCCTTCTCCTCGGCCAGCAGATCGTTGTTGTGTTTCACATCCGCCATGGCCGCGGTCTCCAGACCGGCAAAACTGGTTTCGTCCCCCCCGGCAGCCGGCGGATCTTCCGCTTCGGCGGCGGGCAGGACCTGAGCATCGGCCTCGTCGCGGGATGAAGCCGCGAGGTCAGGATCAACCTCCGGCTTGGGTCCTGTTTCCAGTGCAGAATCCGGGCCACCGAGATCGATGGCCCCGAAATCGGCAAAGGCCCCGGTGTCGGTTGCGGTCTGAGGATTGACCAGTTCGTTCCAGCGCATGTATTCCGGGTAATTCACCACGGAGGATTCGTTCGCTACGATGGCCTCGACCTCGGCGGCCGCCTCGGGATCATCGTTCTGGTGCTTCAGACAGCAATGCAGGACCCTGGCCCGCGCGGTTTCCAGGGGCATGTCCCACATCCGGAACAGCTGCACCAGCTTGTCCAGGATCTCCTCGTCGTCGTGATACAGGTCCATGAGGGTCACGCAACGCTTGGCGAACATGTCCTTGGGATCCCCGGCCAGCTCGCCGCTGGCGGACAAGAACGCCAGCGCATGCTCACGGCCTTCGGTCTTGAGCCCCTGCCCGGCCTTGGATTCGGCCAGGTACCAGTGGGCGTTCATGTTCCCCGGCTCGTGGCGCAGGATCTTCTTGTATATGGCCACCGCGTTGTTGACCAAACCGTTCTTGCGGTACAGGGAGGCTGCGGCCAGGAAATGCCGCACCGCCCGGGAGGGCTCACCCGCCTTCAGGCACATATCCCCCAGTTCATTGACCAGCGAGGGATTCTTCTTTTCGATCTCCAGAATCTGTTCGTATACGGAAATGGCCCGCTCCCAGTCCCGTTCCTTGCCCGCCTGGTAGGCATCCTGCTTGAGTTGGCTCAACTTGGACAAGTCTCAGCCCCCCGCCTTGGGTATGAATTCATGGGCTCCGCCCGGATACAGGTGATCCGGGCTGGCGATACAGGATTATTGATCGACCTGCGGGAAAAGAAGTTGAGGATTAAATCTGACGCCCCCGCAAAAAGGCCGCGGCGACCGGATTGTGCCCCGCATGGTAGGGCACCAGGCGGAAGTCGGGAACGTCCAGAACCAGGAAATCGGCGCTTTTGCCCACCGCCAGGGAACCGGTCACCTCCTGCAGGCCCAGAGCCCAGGCCGCGTTCAGGGTGGCCGAGGCCAGGCTCTCGGCAGGGGTCAGGTGCATGCGGGTGCAGGCGATGGCCATGATCAGGGGCATGGACATGATGGGGCAGCTGCCGGGGTTGAAATCCGAGGCCAGGGCGATGGCGCACCCGGCGGTGATCATCCGGCGCGCCGGGGCAAATGTTTCCAGCCCCAGGCTGAACACCGTGCCCGGCAGGAGGACGGCCACGGTTCCGGAGCCGGCCAGGGCGGAGATCCCCTGCTCATCGATCTTGATCAGGTGGTCCGCCGACAGGGCGCCCAGGGCCGCGGCCAGTGCGGCCCCGCCGAAGGGTTCCAGTTCGTCGGCGTGGACGGTCAATGCCAGCCCCAGGTTCCGGGCGGTGGTCAGGATATCCCGGGTTTCATCCAGGTCGAAGACCGAGGGTTCGCAGAAGACGTCGGCACGCGTGGCGAGCCCGGCGGCCGCCGCGGCGGGCAGGATCTCCCGGCGCACCAGTTCCACATACCGCCCGCGGCGGTCGCGGTACTCGGCGGGGATTTCATGAGCGGCCAGACAGGTGCGGACCATGCGGATCCCGGTCAGCTCCGCGATCCGGCCCGCGGCCCGCAGCATCTTCAATTCGTCCTCGAGGTTCAGCCCGTAGCCGCTCTTGACCTCCACGGTCACGGTGCCGTGGGCCATCATTTCACGCACGCGCTCCGTGCCGAGGGTGACCAGTTCATCCTCGCTGCGCCGGCGCAGATCATTCACCGAGGCCATGATCCCGCCGCCGGCGGCTGCGATTTCCAGATAGGTTTCGCCCCGGATGCGCCGTTCGTATTCATCCTGCCGCGTGCGGCCGAAAACCAGATGGGTGTGGGGATCCACGAAGGCCGGGATCACCGCCATGCCGCGGGCGTCGAGGGTTTCGACACCGGCCAGGTCGATGCCGGCGGACAACAGGGCCGCAGTCAGCTGCGCACCCGGCCCCCAGGCCAGCACGAGTCCGCCGCCGCAGACCAGCATCCCGTCGGGCACGGCGCCTGTCCGGTCCAGATCCGCACCGCGCAGGGGCCCGGTCCTGCCGGCTCCGTCGGCATGGTCCAGGGTCACGAGCTGGCCGATGCCGGCCACCACCAGGTCCACCCCGACCTTTCCCTCGCGCAGGCGCTCATCGATTCGTACCGGATGTTCCATGATCACTCCTGTCCGGTGGCCGGCGCACCCCGGTGGAGGTCCGGGAATGCGGCCCCCTGGCCCGGGTCTTCGGCCTGCTGGAAAAACTCCGTGATGCGGGCGATCATCTCCTGCTGGTCGCCGAAGGTGCGCGGCATGACCGGCATGCTCGACAGGAAGGTTGCCCCGTAGCTCTTGGTGTGCAAGCGCCTATCCAGGATGACCACCACCCCGCGGTCCTGGGGCCTGCGGATCAACCGCCCGAAACCCTGCTTGAGACGCAGCACGGCATCGCGCACCATGAAATCCCGAAAGGGATTCTCGCCGCGGGCCGCCGTCAGTTCGCAACGAGCCTGGACCCAGGGATCGGCCGGAACCAGGAACGGCAACTTGGCCACGACCAGCACCTCGAGGTCCGCGCCGGGAAAGTCGACGCCTTCCCAGAAAGAGGTCGTCCCCAGGAGGACCGCATGACGATGACGCCGGAAATCCGAGGCCAGCGGGGCGGCCGTCACCCCGGGCACCTGGCGCAAAAGGACCGGATGCCCCGGCCTGTGCTCTGACTCCGGGGGCCGCAAACCCGCCTCCTCCATGACCTCGTAGGCCTGCGCCAGATGGCGGTAGGAAGTGAACAGCCCCAGGGTCTTGCGCCCGACCTCCCGGGCCAGGGCCGCCAGGACCTCACCCACCTCGCGGCCGAAGCCGCCGGCATCAGGGGCCAGGAATCGTTCCGGGGTCAGGACCAGCACCTGCCGGTGGTAGTCGAAGGGGGAGGCCGTGCTGTGGGTCGCCGCAGGCGGCCGCCGCCGGGTCAGGCCCAGTTCCGTCAGCATGTACGAAAAATCTTCCCCTACGGCCAGGGTGGCGCTGGTCATCACCGGGGCGAGATCGCAGCCCAGCCAGTATTCGCGCAGCAGCTCGCCGGACTCGACCAGCGTCGCCCCGAGCAGCTTCAACCCACCGCGCGCCGTGGGGTCACACCAGGTCACCCAGCGATCGTCCGGATCCCGCATCAGGAAATGGATGTCGACCTGCAGCTTGTCCAGAAGCTGGCAGGCCTGACCCAGCAGAGCCAGGCCATCCTGGATGGGGGGGGGCAGATCTTCAAGCGCACCGGCCTGCGCAAGGAAGCTGGACCCGGCCACCACCGCCGCCGCGAGTTGTTCCTGCAGGGAGCCCGCGGCAGGCAGGGCACTCCTGAAGGTATCGGCCTTGTCCTGGATCCGCCTGCGGCCCCGCTGCCGGTCCGCACCCTGGAGCAAAGGCTCCAGATCCGTGCCCACCGCCGACCACCAGGCCTGGAACAGGGGGCGGCAATCCCTGACCTCGCGCGCCAGGTTCAGGGCCGCTTCGGCGACGGCGCGGCCACCGGAGCCCATTCCACGCAGGCGCCCCTCCAGCAGAACCGGCCGCAGGGGTAGGCCCCCGGCCGACCCCCACCCGCCGAGCATTTCGCCGATCTCCTCCATGCGCCAGCGGCCACAGGCCAGGCTATGGGTGTCGAGGGCCACCTGGGGTAGGCGGTGGGCCTCGTCCACCACCAGCAGGTCGTATTCGCCCAGGATGGTGCGGCCCATCTTGAGGTCGTTCAGCAACAGGGAGTGGTTGACGATGAGCAGATCCGCGCTCCTGGCCTTGCGGCGGGCGCCCTGGACGTAGCAACCGCTTCCTTCGTAGCAATCCCCGGGCAGGCACGGCTCGGGAGCGTCGAAAAGTTCCGGCAAGAACGGCTGCAACAAGGGGTGGCCCTGGAGTTCCTCGCGCATCCCGGCCTCGGTCGCCCGCAACCACATGCGGAAAGCCGCCCTGGCCATGGCCGCCTCGAGGTCCTCGCAGGGCCGGGACAAGAAGGCGCGGCGCTGGCGCAGGCAGAGGTAGTTCCGGCGCCCCATGAGCAGGGCGCAGCGGGCCCCGCCCAGCAGGGGCCTCAGCCGCGGCAGATCCTGCTCCAGGATCTGGGTTTGCAGCGCGCGCGTGCCGGTGGCGACCACCGCCCGGCATTCCTTCTGGACCACCCCGGCCAGCAGGGGTATCAGATAGGCCAGGGTCTTGCCCACCCCGGTGCCCGACTCGATCAGCAGGGCCCGGCGACCGGCCAGGCTGGCGGCCACCTCCCTGCCCATTTCCGCCTGCTCCTGGCGGGCCGCGAAGCCGGCGCCGTACACGCTGCCCAGGCCCTCGGCCGAGGCCAGCCATCTGCGCACCGCATCAGGGTCGAGGGCAGGCAGGGGCACGCCCTGCCCGGCGGCCATCACCTCCGGTTGCGACCCCGACGGCAAGCCCTCCACGGCGGGTGGCACCCGGTCCAGCCAGGCCAGCAAAGGGGTCAGGTCTGGCCGGAAACCCCCGAGCAGGCCACCCAGGGCCGCACCCTCGGCGGCCTGCTGCGGCCGCCACCAGGACAACCGCTCCCGAAACCGGACCCGCAGGCGGCGTAGGTGCGCTTCCACCTCATGGCGCTCAATTCCGGCCGGGGCAGGGTCGAACCCGGCACCCAGCGGATCGACCAGGGACCAGAGCAGACCTTCGGGCGCCAACAGGGTGGCACCGTCGCCCAGAAGGCGGGGGGAAGTATCGTTAATCAGGAGGATGGACCCGGCCAGATCCGGCCCCGGATCGGCAGGATCCTCCACTTCATGGATCTTCTCCCCACCGGCAAGGTCAAGCCCCAGCCACAGGGCACGGCCGGGGCGCCGCCAGCTACGCAGCAGGATCAGGCCACCTTCACCCGGCTTCATGCCCGGCTCCTGCCCCGCCCTTGACGAGGGCCAGGAAAGCCTCTTCGTCCAGGACCTCCACCCCCAGCTGCCGGGCCCGAGCCAGCTTGCTGCCGGGTTTGCCGCCGGCCACCACGAAATCCGTCTTGCGGCTCACGCTGGAGGTCAGCTTGCCCCCTGCTGCGGCCACCAGCTCCCCGGCCCGGGAGCGGGTCATGGTTTCCAGCGTGCCGGTCAGCACCACGGTCTTGCCCGCCAGGGGCCCGGCGGACGGCCCGGCACCGGCGTCCTCAAGTTCCTCGCTTGCATGGAAGTATCCGTGTTCCTTCAGTCTTTGGATGAGCCTCGCAGCCTCCGGATCCTGCCAGTATCCCACGATGGCCTCGGCCACCACCGGGCCGATATCCGGCAAGGCGGCCAGATCCTCGGTGCCGGCATTCATCAGGTCATCGATGGATCCGAACCGGGAGGCCAGGGTGCGGGCGGTGGTGATGCCCACCTGGGGAATGCCCAGGGAAAAGATCCGTGCGGACCAGGGACGCTCCCGTGCCTTGTCCAGCCCGGCCAGCAACCTTTCGGCCGATTTTTCCCCCCATCCGGGCAGGACTGCCAGCTGCTGCTTGTCCAGCTCGAACAGGTCCGCCGGAGTCTGGACCAGGCCCATTTCCAGGAAGGTTTCGACCCACTTGCCTCCCAGACCGTCGATGTCGGCCGCATCCCGCCCGGCGAAGTGGCGCAACCGCCCGGCCAGCACGGCGGGGCAGAGGGAGTTGGTGCACCGCAGGGCGACCTGATCGCTGCCGGCTGCAACCGGCGCCCCGCACACCGGGCAGTGGCTGGGCGGCGGCAAGGGCCGTTCGGTGCCCTGACGCTTGTCCACCAGGACGCGCAGGACCTTGGGGATGATGTCGCCCCCCTTGACCACGACCACCATGTCCCCGATGCGGATGTCCTTGCGGGTCATCTCGTCCCAGTTGTGCAGGGTGGCCCGGCTGACGATGCTGCCGGCCAGGGCCACGGGCTCCAGCTCGGCCACCGGCGTGATGACCCCGGTGCGCCCCACCTGCATGGTGATGTCCCGCAACCTGGTGACCGCTTCGGCGGCCGGGTACTTGAACGCCAGCGCCCAGCGTGGGGATTTGGCCGTCGTGCCCAGTTTTTCCTGCAAATCACGGCGATTGACCTTGATGACCGCGCCGTCGATCTGGTAATCGAGGCCATCCCTCATCTCCTGCAGGGTTTCCAGATGGGTCATGATCCCGGCCACGGAACCGGCCTTGCGCAGGAAGGGGTTGCACGGCAGGCCCAAATCGGCGATGGCCTGGAGTTCCTGCTCGTGGGTATCATGGTCGCGGGCCTGGTCCCCCTCAGCGGGCAGCGGGAAGAGCTGGTAGAAGAAGGCAGACAGGCCGCGCCGGGCCACCGCCCGCGCATCGAGGGTCTTCAAGGTGCCGGCGGTGGCGTTGCGGGGGTTGGCCAATGGCTCGAGCCCTTCGGCCGCACGCATCCGGTTCAGCTGCCGGAAGCGGCTCAGGCTCAGATAGGCTTCCCCGCGCACCTCGAAGGCCTGCGGCGGCGGGGCGGGGAACACCTGCGCCCAGTCCGCCTCCAGTTCGAAGGGCAGCCCGGCCATGGTCCGGATGTTCGCCGTGATCACATCGCCCTTGCGGCCGTCCCCCCGGGTCAGGGCCGTATCCAGCCTCCCCCCCCGGTAACGCAGGGCCAGCGCGACGCCGTCGATCTTCGGCTCAACCGTGAACTCGACCTCCTCCACGCCCAGGTCCCGCCGGGTGCGTTGCACGAAGTCCTCGACATCCTGGGGATCGTAGCTGTTGGCCAGGCTGAGCATGGGCCTGCTGTGGGGCAGGGAGGGGAAGCGGGCGTCCTGGTCCGAGCCTACCTGCAGAGTCGGGCTCCCGGCACCCGCAAGCTCCGGGTACCTGGCCTCCAGGTCACGCAGCTTGCGTTCCAGGGCATCGTATTCCTGGTCGCTGATGACGGGCGAGGCATGCTTGTAGTACAGATCGTTGTGCCGCCGGATCTCCCCCCGCAGGTGCTCGATCTCGCTCAGGATACTCTGGCGGTCCATGGTTCTCCCTGGCGCTTGCCGGCCGGGCGGCCGGCCGGGTGTCAAAAGGCTTCCAGCATGGTCACGTGCAACTTGGCCAGATCGAAATCCATCGTCCCGGGAAAGCCGATGGCCAGGGAGAGATCTCCCCCCCGGGTCCTGGCCAGCAGGCCCAATCCGTAACCCCGGGGCCGGCCGCTGACCGTATGCAGCAAGGACGGATCCGCCGGATCCCGGGTGGTGAAGGTAAAGTATCCCAGGTCCCAGAAGGTGTAAAGCCGGGAGCTGCGCACGCGCCCCAGGCGCAGCTCCACGCCTCCCCAGGCGGCCTTGCTGCCGTGGAACTCACGTTCGTTGTAGCCGCGCAGGGTGTTGGCACCCCCGAACCAGAACTGCTCCGCCAAGGGGACGACCGGCTCCCCGCCGGTCTGTTGCCGGAAGGAGCCCCTGCCCACCAGCCCCAGGCTGGGACCCAGCCGGATCTCCCCCAGCACATCCACCGTGTAGATACGGACCGAGGTTGACGTTCCCAGACGCCCGGTATCGAGGGAATCGGCAGCGGCGTCCCGCTCGATGGTCGAGCCCCAGGCGCTGGTGATGCCGAAGGATCCCATCCATCCGCTGCGGTTGCGGTCGCCCCGCCTGTGCAGCACCGAGCCGCCCGCCTTCAACCGCGTGGTCCGTTCCAGCTCCCCGGCCGGGTAGGTGGCCCGGTCCCAGCCCAACTGCGCCCCCACCCCCCACAAGGCCACCACGGGCAGCTGCCAGTCGCTGGTCACATCGAACCTGGTGTAGGCGCCCTGCCGGACCTCGCTGGCCAACCCCACCGCCATGTCCAGCGGCGTCCCCAGCACCAAAGGTTCACGGTAATGAACACCCAGACGGGAGGTGCCACTGCCGTCATCCCGCCAGCCGGCCTGCAAACCACGGCCGGTGCCGGCCATGTTGGGCAGATCCAGATCCACCTGCCCGCTCAGCCGGCTGGGGCCGACCGCGCTGCTGCGGCTGAGGCCCAGCACCACGGCCAGCCGGTTGGCTTTCCGCCGCGGCAGCACGGGGAAATGGACCCCCACGGTATCGGGCGATCCGGTCAGATAGATGCGCGGGGCCTCCACCTGTGCGTAAATATCCCTGGCCACCAACCTCTGCACCGCCAGGTCGAGGGCCGCAGGAGTCGGCGGCATGCCCGGCTTCAGCCCAGAGGCCCGGACCAGGAAGTTCCGCCCCGGCCCCGGCGGCAGGTCGCTGGTGACCGGGCCGATGACCGCAGGCCGGCCCGGCAGCAGGGCCCCGCTCAACGCCACCGTGCGCGCCACCGGATCCAGTTCGATACCGCGGGTGACCCAGCGCGGGAAGGGGTAACCTCGCTCCCCCAGGGCATCCAGCAGCAACCCCAGCGCCCTGCTGATCCCGGCGGCCGAAAACGTGCGCCCGGCCGGTGGCAGGATCTCTGCGAGCAGGGATTCCCGCTCCGGGAAATCCTCTCCTGTGACGGACAGGTCCGCAAGCGTCCAGACCCCTCCCGGACCGATGGCCAGGGTATCGGGATTGCCGGCGGACCCCCGACGCGGTTCGACGGCTGCCTGGAGGTAGCCGCGGCCCACCCAACGGTCGCGCACCAGGGCCGTCAGCGGCCGCGCGCCACCGCCGGCACCGGAGGCCTGCAACCGGGGCCCGACCAGACGGGCCAGCCGCCGGGGATGCTCGAGCAGGCTGTCGGGGTCCGCCATGGCCGCGGAGTCCAGGGACACGAAGGCCAGGGTCCGCGGCGGCAGCCCTTGCAACCAGGCCCTGTCATCCCGCAGGAAGCGTTCACAACCCGGGCAGGCCTCCCCCCCGGGCTCCAGGACCAGGACGGGCGCCTGGAATGCCGCGGCCCCGGCGCCTTGAGGAAGCCACCACAGGCAGGCGGCGGCAACCAGCAGGAGTTTCAGACAGGAAGGCCGCCGGGCCCTAGAAGCGGGCCGTTGATTCCAGACGCACATCGTGTTGCCACCTCCTTTCCCCTTCCTTGCGGGCGAACCAGCTCGCGGCGACGGTGAGGTAACGTGACGGCTCCCAGGCCAACCGGAAGGACGACTCGACCTTCACGCCCGCGGTGGGGAAGAACCAGGGCCTGGTCACCCCCGCGGGCTCGTCGCTGGTCACATTCCCCGCCCGGACATCCGACTGCAGGGTCCAGGCCCGGGCCAGGCGCCGCCGCACGGTGGGATGAGCCGCCCATTCGGTTTGCCGGACGCCCGTGACATCGTCCTTGCGGTCGGTGAAATCAACCAGCACCGAGAGGCGCAGTTGCGGGCCCGGGCCGTAGGTCCAGCCGCCCTCGATGGTACCGGTCCGGACCCCGAAACTGCGCCGGGCGCTCAGCTGGTCCTCGACCGTGCTGCGGCTCTCCCGGCTCGTCAGCAGGCGGAGCTGCCAGGAGGAATTGCGGCTGACACGCACGCTGGAGCGCAACTGCCAGCTGCGCTCGAGACGATCTTCCGGGTGGGTCGCGAACTGCCGGTCCCGGGTCTGGCGGAACTGGAACTTGCCCCGGATGTCGATGCCCGGATGGTTCTGGAGCAGGGTCAACTCCTCGGTGAGGTAGACATCCCCCAGAACCGTGGTGCTGTCGTGCAGGACCAGGCCCGGGTCCAACCGCAGCAGGCCGCCGATGTCGTCGGTGGTGCTACGGCCCTCCACGCTGGCCAAGGTCAGCACGGACCAGGCCCCGTACCAGCGCTCCCGGCCCAAAAATCCGAACCCCTGGCGCCAGTTCAGGTCCGCCTTGACCGCCGTTGTGGCCACGAGGCTGTCCGTGCCCGCCAGGACCATATCGTAGGACCCCAGGTCCTCGCCAAGATAGCGGCCGTCCTGGTCGTAGTCCCCCTGCCTGTCGCCAACGAACACGATCTGGCGGTCAAGCACCTCGGTGCGGCTGTTGTCGACCTTGTACCCCAGGGAAAAGTCCGTGGACGTGCGCGCCCATTTGCCGGCCAGGGTGGCCTTGGCCAGCCGCGTCGTCTGATCGGGAAGATCCGGCAAGATGATGCGGCGCACGGCGCCCTCGCCCACCAGCCGCAACCCCGCCAGGTTGCCCGTGGCCAGGTCCAGGCGGGTGGTGCGGCCTTCCCGCTGCCGATCCCAACCACCCGTGCGCAGGGAATCGGCCAGCTCGAGGCCGAAGGATGCGCGCCAGGTCAGGGCGCGGCCGTTGCGGCCTTCCAGGCTGTAGTCGTACTGGTAGCGGCGGTAGCCCCGGGCCCTGCCCTCCGGCGCGGCCGCATCCCGCCAGCGTTCGAACCCGTACCGGAAACCGGGCCGCAGCCAGCCCACCTGCCAGCTCACCTCGTGCCAGCGCCGGGAATTGGTGATATCCAGGGGATCGACCGCGTCCTCGGCGGTGCCGTCGGTCCAGGTATGGGTCCCGGCAAGACCGGCCAGTTGCCACCTGCCCCGCCAGGTGGCCAGGTCCGCGGTCATGCCCTGACCGTGCGCAAGGCCGCTGCGCTCGAGGCCCAGATTCAGGAACCGGGTGTCACCTCCGGTGCTCCAGTCGCCGTCGACTGTCCACTGCCGGTCCGCCTCGGACAGGAACCCCGGCCGGCGGGCCCTCTCCTCCAGTCCCCATTTCCGGTAGCTGAAGATATCCCGCGTCAGTTCGAAGGGCCGGAAGGTGGAGGTGAGGTCATCGTACCGCGCCTTCAGGTTCACCCGACCCAGCCCCGGCGAGGCCCCGCTCAAGGTCCGGTCGGCCAGCACCCCCTCCAGGTGCACCGCACCTCCGTGGTCGTCCCCGTCGTCCAGGGGGGACAGCCGGTTGAGATCCTGGTTGGAGACATCCCATTCGGCAGCCACGTGGGAGGCCGTGGTATCGCCGAGGGTGCCCACCAGGCTCATCATCGAGTGCGCCACCGGCAGGTCCAGGGGTCGGCCGACGCGGTAGCTGCCCAGCCCCGCCCCTCGGTAGACGAAGAGCCGTTCCCCGGTCGGGCTGAGGGTGTCCAGATCGTAGTCTCCTTCGCCCTGGCCCACGAAGAAAAAACTGACCTCATAGGCGCCGTGGCCCGGCGCCTGTACGTAGTGCTGCGTCGTGTCCTCGGTGACGAGGTTGTACGAACCGGTGCTGTCGGCCACGGCCGTCACCCCACCGGCGATGGCCAGGTCCGGATCGTCGCCCGCGGCCGCCAGGGTCGATTCGTCCTCGGGGCCCAGGGTCCCGGTGCGCAACCGGCCCGGGTCGTCCTTCTCGGAGATCACGCGCACCCCGAAGGTTCCTCCCAGGTCGGTGCCCGGCAACAGGAAATCCAGGCCCGCACCGGCGCCGGTGACGGTCCTGCCGTAAGGCCCCTCCCCTTCCTCGAATTCGACCACGATGGAGGACTCGGCGGTGATCAACCGCTTGTAGGTGAACGTCACCGTGCCCCGCACGTAATCGATCACGTAGTCGCGATCGGACCCGCGCACCAGGGGCACCCCGTCCAGGGTCACGCGTTCGGAACCGGCCACGATGAACAGGTTGGCCGCGGCGTCGCCTCCTCCGAGGAAATACGGGCCCTGGTTGGATTCCTGGCCCTTGATCTGCAAGGTGCGGTACCTGCCCCGCGGCGAGCCGGCCAGGACCTGGAAGCTGGTCCTGCCCGCCTTGCCCTCCAGCGACACCCCCTGGAGCTTGCGCCGGTAGTCGCCGAAGACGGTGCCCCTGCGCCGGGCCACGAAATCACCCAGGGTCGAGGACCAGCCGCGCCCCTTGATCTGGACCAGCACCTTGTCGATATCCCGCAGCTGCTGGGTATTCCCCTCGGGCACCACCGGCAGGTTGTCGTCCGACAGGAAGGCCCGCACCGAGATATCGGGCGTCAGTTGCCCCGCGATATCCAGGCGCAAATTCTGGTCCACCACCATGTCCCGCCGGCTGCCCGATGAGACCTGGACGGTCTTGCTACCGGAAACCGACAGTTGCCCCATCTCTCCAAAAGCAGGATTCCGGCCCGGCTCCCCGGGCGTGGGCGGTAGACCGGGAGCCTGACCGGGTCCGGCCCCGACCGGACGCAGGTCCAGCCGCGCAGGCACCCCCACAGGCTGGAAACGGTACGCAACCACCAGTTGCACGGCTCCAACGGAATCCGTGCCGACAGGGACCAGTCGGTGCCACGGATGCAAGGGGATCAACACCCCGGAACGCCCGCGCAACCTCACGTCCCGGCCGTCCTGCAGCAGGGAGTCCCCCACCGAGGCACGCAGGGAACCCGGCTGGATGAAGCCATGGGCCAGGACCAGGGGGCTGGAGTCCGCGGGAAGATCGTGGAATTCCACCTCGACCCTGTACAGGCCCTGCCGGCCTCCGTCGGAAGGCGGGCCCGCCAACAGGGGGCAGGAAACAGCCAGGCAAAACAGCAGGGAAAGAGGGAAGATCCTGTCCGGGGTCCGGCCCATGCCTACTGGTAGACGATGCGATAGACCAGCACCGCCACCCGGGCCACGTCGGTTACGGCCAGCAGATCACCTGGGCCCACGGCCACATCCACCGGGGTCAGGGGGGCGCCCTGCAGGGAGAACTCCTGCCCGGCGGAAAAGCGCAGCTTGAGATCAGGATCCAGGATATGAATACGGCCGTTGCCGGGATCGGCCACGAAGACGTTGCCGAAGCGGTCCCGGTCGAGGCCGGCCGGGGCGACGAAGGGGTTTTCCGCCTCGAACACCCCGCCGTAGGAGTCCTCGAAGAAACCCAGCCGACCGTACAGATCCAGCCGGCGGTTGCCCTGGTCGCTGACCAGGAAGCTGCCGTCGACCCTGAACAGCAGGCCCATGGGATCCTGGAACTGGTCCCGCAGGCTCCCCGGATCCCCCAGCCGCATGGTGAGGTTCAGGAAGGAATCCAGCAACAGGACCTGCTGCCGGCCCTGGTCGGTGATGATCATCCGGCCGTCCTGGTCCACGTCGAAGGCCGTGGCCCGCACGGGGAAGCCGGGGTCCGCCTGGTCCAGATCCAGCAGGACATCCAGCTGGGTTCCGCCCAGATCGAAGCGGTAGATTTTTGCGCCGCCAGGATCCAGCACCAGCGCCTTGAAACCGTCCACCTTCACATCGAGCGGCGTGTAGGGGGAAGCCACCGGGGTGTCGAATTCGTACCAGGTCTGACGCATGGCATCCAGGGCATGCACTTTGCCGCGTTTCTGGTCGCAGAACATGAGGGTCCCGTCAGGGGCGTATTCGCAACCGGCGATGCCGGTGATGGGGAAATACGGCGCCGTGGATTCGTTCTCGAAGGAATAGAGGAACTCGAGGGCGGCCACCCGGGTGCCGGCCCGCGCGGCGGCGGGAGGATTGTCAGAACGGTTCGGACCTTCATGACGGGAGGCCTGCGGGTACCCCCCCGCGCAACCGGCCAGAAGTGCCAGGCCCACGGCCAGGGCCACGGCGCCGGAACGGCGGGAAAAGGCGAACCCGGCCATCAGAACCACCGCGTCACCACACAGCGTGCGGCCGGGCGTGCCCAGACCGGCGCCACCTCCACCTGCACGTTCATGCCCAGGACCTGCGCGCCCGGTTCGTCATCCTGCTTGCCGGCACCCATCACCGCATCGACCACCGAGACGGCCCGGTTCACCACGGCGAAGAGGATCATGAAATCCCGCCGGTCGTAGGCGTTGCTCGCATCGGCCCGCAGCTGCCGGTAACCGTACAGACGGTCCATGTTCGCCCACTGCCAGGCATCCTGCGCATCGATCAGGCCGGACACCGGTTCCTGCAGCGCACGCGCCTCACGGTACCGGTCCTCGTTGTAGGAGTCGCTGTCCATGTAGCGGGCGACATTCTGCCAGTAATTATCATCGTGGCTGCCGCTGGTACCCGCGTAGATGCCGGCGAAGTCCCGGGCGTCGTCCATGCGGTTGTCGCCCTGGGTGTCGAAGATGAAGTAGGTGGCCCAGATGGCCACCTCGGCACCACACATGATGTAGGCCTTCTGGTGCCGCCCGTTGTAATACTGGCCCGCCCCCGGCAGCACCGCCGAGAGCAGCCCCGCCTTGAATTTTTCGCCCAGATGGGAAGGTCCCTGTTCCAGATCCCGTTCTTTTTTGATCCCCCCCCCGAACTCGTCGGGTTGGTCGTCAAAGCCCTGCCCGCCGATCTGCATCCAGGCCCCCGGCGCACCGCCGGAACCGTCATGGGCTTGCACCAGCTGCCGCCAATGGCTCGACCCGAACCACATCCGGACCCCGCCTGCGGGCCCGTCCTGTGCGGCGGCGCCCCCGGGGATCATCCCCACCGACAGCAGGGCCAGGGCACAGGTCAGGCCCAGCCTTGCGATACTTCCCCTGATCTTCAGATTCAATGCTCGCCTCCCGGTAGGCCTGGTCATGTCAGAAACTCACTGCCGCGGCCATGGTCCCGCCCTTGAACCCGCGCGGCTGGGCCAAAAGGCTGATCTGATGACCGGAGACCTCCAGGTCCCGGCTCGGACCGCCACCCAGGATACCCTCGAGGTAGGCGGTCTGGATCACGCTGAAGACACGCAACCCGATGTTCACGAACAGCCAGTTGTCACGCTTGGAATAGGCATCATCGGATCGGCCCCGCATCTCCCGGTAGATGTCCCGGTGGTGGGAGGTGAACGGCTGGCGCAGGTCGGCCAGGGTGCCGGTCGGTTCGTAGCCGCCGGTCAGCACCGTGTCATTGGGGTTGACGAAATCATCCCACCCGAACACGAACTGGTCCCACTTGCCGAGGTTCTCGTAGTACTCCCAGTGGTCGTCGGCTTCGCTGACCCACAGGGGCAGGTTGCCCTCGAAATCATCCACGCTGGAAACGGGCTGCACATCGTCGAAATAATCCAGACCCAGCCCGCCCCGGACTTCGTCCTCGCTGGTGGGGTCGTAGGCGGCCACCAGTCGATCCACGCTCCAGTGCTCGTCGGCGTAGTTGAAGAAATCCTGCTGGATGTCGTCACCGTCGTTGTCGTTCTTGATGACCTGGGTCCAGGCGAAGATGTCGGCGGCCATCATCACATAACCCCGCTTGTAGCCCAGCATGGCCTCGCCGCTGCCCGGCAGGATCAACGAGGAGAGGATGTGCAGGCCGGCCTTCTTGCCCTCGTGGGACCTCTCGAACGAGGGCACCTCGGGCGCGGCGCCGCCGATCTCAACCTGATCCGCTGCGAAGCCCAGCAGGGCCTGGTCGGCCAAGGCGGTCCGCTGCAGCAGCCAGCCTGCCCGTTCGAGGTTCCCGGGGCCGCAGGCGGCAGGAGAAGCCAGGCCGGTCGCCGCGGAGGCAAGGATCACCGCTGCGGTCGTCAGGATCATCACGGTTGTCTTCATGCTCATGAAAGCGTCTCCTTTTCGCCGGACGCACGTCCGGACATTCACCGTTCGACGGCCAGGGTCATGGTACGCGAGATGCGGCCTCCGGTCCCGCTGAATTCCAGCCGGCAGACATAGAGCCCGCTGGCCAGGTCCGGCAGATCCACCGCCTTCTCGTTAATGGTTCCGGGCACGGCGGGAATCTCGGCCGCGTAAACGACCTCGCCCTCCAGGTTATGAATCCTGAACCGGGCAGGCCGGGCATCCCCGCTGTAGAACCGGACCGTCAGGGGCACCTGGCCCAAAGGATTGGGATAGAGCAGGGCCGTGTCGGCATCCTTGGCGGCCGGGGCGCCCGCGCCCAGGTCGGCAGGAGTTCCACCGGGCCCCAGGCGCGCCGGACTTCCGCGAGGCCCGAGCCATTCGCTGGTCCTGCTGCCGCTGGAAGCCGGCGCCAAAGCGAAGCCGGTGATACGGCCGTTGACGAGGTTGCGCCCGAACGGGGGACCCGCGTAACCGCCGCGGCTGGCCAGCCACAGGATGCGCGGCATTTCCGGGCCGTACCCGGAGCCGATGGCCAGGCCCGCTATCGCCCTGTCGCCCCAGCGGAAAGGGAACCCGGCCTGCAGGCCGCCGCCGGCATCCAGGCAAAGCAGATGGCCGCCGTCGGTCTGGAAATAGACCTCATTGATGCCGTCCCCGGTGCCGTCGCCGACCACCACCGGACCGGAGATGACCGTGCTGTCGGGCAAGGGGAACAGATCCCTGAGGCTGGTCGGCCAACCGCTCAAGGGCACGCCCTCGGCCGAAAAAGCCAAGATCCTGCTCTCGGTGGCCAGGACCACATCGTCCGAACCGTCGCCGTCGAGATCCGCAACCGCGGGTTCGCACACCAGCTTCCGGTCCGCATCAAGAGGCGCCACCTCCGACCAGCGGACGCCTTCCAGAACCCATGCCCCCACCGCACCCTCATCGTCGAAAACATCCAGCCTGCCACCGGCGGCGGGACCCACCCGGGAAGCCCGCACCCTGCCCCGGGCCTGGCGCGCAACGTAGGAGTGGAAATCCGCCAGGAGGCGGCCGGCCCCCGCATCGAGCCTGACCTCGTACCATCCGGAGATCGCCGCCACCACGGCGCGGGCAGCCGCGCCCGCACCCCGTGCCAGCAGAGCCGCCCCTGAGGCCCCGGGCTCCAGAATCAGACCCTCACCTACCTGCTGGCCGGTCTGCAGGTCCAGGGCCACGGCCTGATCGTCGGTGGTGACGGCCAAGGCCACGGCATCATCGCCACCAGAGCTCAGGACCACCGGGCCGGCGCCGATACCCGCGCCCAGGTCATGGGTCCAGACCTCGTCCACGGTGGTGCCCAGGTTCGTCAAGCCCACGGTCCCGTCGACCGTCCCCCACAACAGGGCCGTCTGGCCGGGCCCGGTCGTCAGGGCCGCAGGTGGGCCAGCAAGGGGCCCGGGCAACCGGGTGATGGCGCCCTCGGGCCCCTCCACCTGGCCGGGCCACACGGGGAAGCCCGAGGGGTTCAGGCCATAGAGGTAATAGGCCGCAGCCTGCCCGGAATCCGGTGGGGCATCGGCGAAGATGAGGGTGCTGCGGCCGTCAGCCAGCACGACCGGGGTCAGCGAGCCCGCATCCAGGGCGTGGGCCTGGCCCGGCGTCTGGAGGGGCAGGGACCAGGGGAAACCGCCGAGCACGGGTCTGATCCCCGCGCCGAAACGCATGACGCTGGTCCGGTTGCCCACGTTGGGACCCACGTCATCGAGGAAGAAGCCCGACCACGAGCGATCCACGCAACGGCTGGAAGGGAAGCCCTCGGTGAACAGGTTGTTGTAGCCGGAGGTGGCTCCGGTGGCGTCATAGCCGCCGAAGGGGTCAAGCACCGAGCCGTACCAGCCCAGGACATACGAATCCAGGACACCGATGTCGGTGATCCCGTCCGCCTCGACCAGGCGCAGCCCGTCGCCCTGGGTGTTGATGGTGTTGCCGGCCAGGCCCCGCTCGATGCGATCCTCGTTCACATGCCAGACCAGCACCCCGCCGGCGGGCATGAAGTAGTCGTACAGGCCCGAATTCTGCCAGAACCCCTGGGGCCTCTCCCCGGCCAGGTAGAGGATCACGCCGGTGTCCTCGTCCCGTTCGAACGACAGGTTCTGATACGGGGTCTCCCCCGGCCCGGTCGGCACCCAGCGGTTCTCCAGCAGGAACCACTCGCGGGGCGAAACCCCGGCCCGCAAGGCCTGGGGATAGCGCAGGTCGAAATCCCCGCTGACACCGTCATAGATACCGTACTGATCGCGGGGTACCTCGACGGCCGGCAGACGGTAGGTCTGCTCGGTTCCCTGGACCTCGCCCAGATCCAGCCAGCCCAGGTACCACTTGTTCCAGGCGCCCAGGGAAGGCGGCAGGACCCCGTTCGCCACGACGAACACGGTATCCCCCTCGTCGGTCACCGTGCCGATGGTCACCCCCAGGTTGGTGCCGGAATCCATGAGGTCCCAGATGCCGGCATTGGGGGTCATGGTGTCCGTGTTGTAGACATCCACCAGGCCCAGGGCATGGCCGAACTCATGGTAGAAGGCGGCGGCGATGCTGCCGGGGTACCCGTCCTGATTGGTGGTCTCGGGAATGATGGAGCACTCGGACAGCATGCCCTTGGCGCCGGTTGTCGAATCGACGCTCGCCAGGGCCTGGGGCTCGCCCAGGGTCAGGAAGAAGGTCGGGATGTCGTTGGGGGAATCCCCGTTGATGTCGCTCTGCCAGTCACCGCCGGCATGGACGAAGATGATGTACGTGAAGGGGTTGTCATCATCGTAGTTGGCCAGATCGGCCGACCCGTCCGCCTGGGTGGCCGCATCGGCGGCGGTCATCATGTCCCTGACCAGGCGTTCCAGTTCCGCCAGGGTCCACAGGCCCTCCGACCCGGGTCCGTAATCGGCGACGTCGCTGACCTTGTAGCTGCCGTCAGGATCCTCGGGCAACACCCTGCCCTCGATGTGCAGGCGCCCCCCGGACTGGTAATCGTAGAACTGGGCCAGACCCTGCAGATGGGCCTCGTAGAAGGCCTTGTCGTGGGGCGGCGGATCGATTTCCAGGGGCCCGGGGTCGGCCAGGGGCTCCAGGACGAAGTTCCCGTCAGGGGCGATGGTCGTCAGGTTGGAATCCCGGTTGGTCTCGAACGACATCCGGATGATGAGGATCCGGAGGGTGTCCTGAACATCCAGGGCCGTCTTTCCGGGCTGCTGGGCAGTACCGGCCGAGAACAGGGCCGGACCCAGCCCCCGGCTCCGCAACAGATCCACGCTTTTGCGTGACACCTGGCGTTCGCCGAGCAGGCTGTGGATGGCGAGCCAGCGCCGCGAATGCTCCGCCGCGCGCGCCTGCTCCCGTGCCAGGGCCTGCCTGCCCGAGGCGTTCTCCCTGACGAGCATGGGGTTCCACCGGTAGGCAGGAAGGCGCCCATAGGGCGCATGATCCCCCGCCCAGGAATCCGCGGCCCCCGCACAGACCAGGACCATGGCCAGCACCGCCGCCAACCTGCGCCCCTGAGGACGCAGGCCGGCGGCTCTATGGAATCGGCTTACCAAGACGGACTCCTAACCTCTGAAGAAAAAACCCCGCGGCAGGTCATCAGAACCTGTACGCGAAGGACAGCCTCTTGACCGTGGGCAGTCCCTTGGCCTGGGGCACCGAGGCGTAGTCGAAGGTGATGGCCTGGCCGACCCAGCGGTTCAGGTCCACCCCGAAGCCGTAGGTCGAGTCGTTGATGTCCCCGAAATCGGCGCTCTTGTAACCGATGCGCACGAACAGCGAGCGCAGGTAGTTCCATTCGACCCCGCCGCCGTATTCCTCTTCCTCGGTGGCGAACCCGGTGCCCCACTTGTCGTCCTTGTACTTGTACAGAGGCACGAGGTAATCCGCCACCGCCAGCAAGCCCATGTACTCGCTGTGGTAAAGGCTGGTGGCCAGGCCGACCGTCATCTTGCGCGGCATGGGGTCGTTCTGGGCGGCGTTGACGTGCTGGATCCCGGGCCCCAGGTTGGCCACGGCCAGACCCAGGTTGGACCGCAGGCTCGGCACCTTCATGTGGATGCCGAAATCGACGCCGAAGCTGTCGCCGCTGCCGCTGCCGGTGGTGTCCTGCAGGAACTGCGAGTCGGCCAGCTTGTCACGGAAATACTTGGCGCCGATGCCGACGCCGATGGTGCTGGTCAGCCGCACGGCGTAGGTGGCGCCGAAGGCCCACTCGTAGGAAGAGAAGGTGCCCTTGTCGGTCTGGTCCTCGTCGGTGGCCTGCTGGGTGCCCATGTCCAGATAGTTCAGGTACACGCCGAAGGCGCCGGTCTGCCCCATGGGGGTGCCGTAGCCCACCCAGTAAAGACCGATATCGTTGGCCAGGCCCTCGGCCAGGCTCGATTGCATGATCTGCAGATCATGGGGCCGCTGGCGCAGGGGCATGAAGGCGAAACCACCGGGGTTCCACCACATGGCCGTGGCGTCCTGGGACAGGGCCGTGCCGGCCTCGCCCATGGCATTGTAACGGGCCCCCACCGGGAACACCAGGTTGATGGCGCCCGCACCGGAAGCCAGGACGTCGCCGGTCATACCGACCGCGAGCATGAGGGCCAACACGGCCACCATCGAGATCCTCTTCATGGTTTTCTTACCTCCACTAGGGTGATGATTCCCCTGACGGGAAATCCCGGGGATCACCTCATGACGACCAGCTTGCCGGTCTTGGTGATCTCCCTTTCATCGGCGGAAGCCGCAAGCCCCCGCAGCACGAAAAGATAGGTTCCGTTGGCGATCTCATCGCCGCGATCGTCCCGGCCGTCCCAGGCCATGATCACAGGGCCTGCGCTGGCGAAATCCTGACGGGTGGTCTTGATGCGCCGGCCGGCCAGGGTGTAGATCTCCCACTGGACGGTCATGGGATCGCTCAGATCGAATAAAAGTCGGCACGGCCCGGGCGTGGGATTAGGAAAAAGGGTCACATTTTCCAGGCCACGCACGCCGGCCGGGATGAGCTGGAAGCTCAAGGTGTCGCTGCCGACGTTGCCCAGGGCGTCGCTGGCGTGCAGGGCTGCGCGGTGGCTGCCCAGATCCAGATCCGCCGGCAGGGGGAAGGACAGCCGACCGGCCGTGTAGCTGTTCTGGTCGAAGGTGAAGCTGCCGGTCACGTCGGTCATGAATCCGGTGTCGTCGAATTCCAGGAGCAGGCTGTTGCCGGGGCTCGTGCCGAGGATGGCGATGCCGCTGCTGTCGGCCAGCTGGGCGGTCAGCAGGGATCCGGTGCGCACGCGGTAGCGTCCGTCCGCGAAAGCCATCTCGATGCGGGGGCCCTCCACGTCGTTGCCGGACTGTCCGTTGCCGCGCTCGCTGGAAAGCCGCACCACACCGGCCCGCTCGGTGCCGCCCCCGGTGACGATGACCCTGATGCGCGCATCGTCCCCGTAGCGGAACTGGGCCGGGTTCATGAAGGGGATCTCCAGGCCGGCGCCGGTGGCGATCCCGGTGCCCCGAAAGACGCTGGCCCCCTTGTGGTGGTAGTAGCGCTCGGTGGGCGTGTAGATGTACAGCGGTGGCGGGTTCGGATTGCGGGTATAGGTGTACACGACATAGCCCTGATCGAAGCCCGAATCCTCCACCCTCACATCGTAACTGTCTCCGGGCTGGGGCGGATCCTGGCCGTCGGTGGCCAGGATGACGGCCTGCTTCGCCGCGGTGAAAAGGGTGTCCACGCTGCCGGCGGCGAACTCCAGCACATCCGGGGGGTTGGGCAGCGACAGCGCCGGATCGCCCATGATGTTGAAATGCTGGGAATTCTCGATATCGGGATTCCAGACCATGAGGCCCTTGGCCTCCATCAGGGCCAGCCCGATGGTCTGGTCGGCGGCCACGTGCCCGTCAGGGTACAGGTCGGCATAGAAGGCATTGGAGATCTTGTCATTGCTGCTGCTGTAGCTGACCTGGCTGGCGGTGATACAGGCGATGGCCCCACCGGCGGGGGCGCTCAAGAACTCCTCCGCCATGGACAGCCTGTTGGGGCTGTCGAAAACCCCCACGTCGCAGCTGAAAGCCACGAACACAAAGCGTTTCATCCCGTTGAGCAGGCCGGGGATGTCCCGCGACTGGAAGACCTGTTCGTCGGCCAGGTTATCCTCCGCCCCGTGCCCGATGTAGTGGAAGATCGTCGTGCCCTCGGTCATGGCCGCCTTGATGTCGTTGGCCATCTGGGGCTTGAGGTTCGAGGTCGGCGAGGGGAAGGGGTAGGCCACACCGTAGATCTTCGTGACATCGAGGCTCCGCGGCAGGTATTGCTCGGTCAGCACATCCGCCTGGACGGTATGGTAGATCTCTCCGGTCGTGCCGTACTGGCCGTGCTCGGGCCGGTTGGCGTCATCGGCGGCGAAGACCAAGCGGTTGCGCCACGAGCCCGGTTCGGGGTTGCCGTCATAGCTGATGATCCTGCTGACCATGTCGAGGGCGTCGCTGACGGTGCCGGCGGGCAGGCGGCCGCAGGCCAGATCCGGATAGTCCAGGATGCCCGGGGCAAGGTAATCGAACGAGACCAGGCCGTCGTCGGAGGCATACGGTGTGGAGGAAGAACCCGAAACGGGAAAATCAGGGAACACGGTCCTGATCTCGGTGGGCAGGAAGTCGTAGAGGCCCTGACCCACCGGATGGCCCAGATAGTTGCGGTAGTCCCGGCTGGCGTTGCCGATGAAGCACGCGTACTGCAGGCGGTGCCCACCCTGCTCATAGACCCAGCGCAGGTAGTTGCGTATGGCCCGCGGGTCCTTCTGGCCTCCCGAAAAATTGTCGTAGATGTCCTCGGCCGAGACCGCGGCGGCCGCCGGTGCCGCGATGCCGGGTATGGCCGTGTTCCGGTAGGCGGCCAGGGTCGTGGCCGCGAAGGCGAAATCGGGCGCGTAGACGACCACGTAATCCAGATCGGTGTCGCCATCCCTAAGCGACGTGGGCTCGGCGAGTTGCCCCTGGAGATCACCGCCGAAGGCCCCGTCCCTCACCAGCACCAGCTGGTGATCCGCCGCGTCACCGAGGCTGTAGGCCAGCGACCAGTAATCAGGGTCCTGGGCGTCCCGGTGGGCGACGAGGATCCGGGGGGCCAGAGGGTCGGTCACGTCCCAGACGCTGAGGCTGCCGGCGCCGGGGGCCCGGATGCGGATATCGAAGGGCGAGGCGGGCATACCCGGCTCCACGGCCGAAAAGATCGTTTCCAGGGCTTCCGCACCGGGGTCCAGGATCAAGTCGGCCAGGTAGCTGATATCGAAGCTGTCCAGGGCGATGGGCTGCTTGGGGGTGCTGCCGGAGGGCTGGGAGGCGTTGGCCAGGGTCAGGGTGTTCAAACCGTCGTTGACCGCGGTGGAATTTCCCACCACACGCACGCGCATGCTGTCGGGATTGCTCTGTTCGCTGGAAAGGAAATCCAGGGTCGCCTTCTGGCTGGAATCCCCGTTCAACCACGCTTCGGCGCTGAACTGGTAGTCGCGATACGAGTAGTAATTCCCCCGGACATCCACCACGAAACGCGCCGTCGCTCCGGCCACAGGATGCCGCAGGGTGAAGGTGTCCGGGCGCGAGCTGATGACGAAGCTGTCCCAGGCCCAGTTGTCCAGGAACAGGCCGCCGTTGTCCAGAAGCTGCTTTTCCCGGTGCAGCCGGACCCGCGCGGTGGTCACGGGGGTCCCGCCGCCGGGATTCGCGGGATCCGAAGCCATGCGCAGGGGGGAGCCCGGCAGGGGCGAGGGCGTGCCCTCGTCCTCCCAGGTCAGCCAATAGGTCGCATGGTCGGCGAAGGGATGATCGTAATGGTCGAGCCGCTCGGCCGCGCCGGGGAAGCGGTCGCGCCAGGCGCTGGAGGCCACGGCGTAGAAGCGCAGCTCGTCATCCAGGTTCCACTCCTGGTCCCCGCCGTCCAGGACCTCGACGGCCACCTCCTGCAGGCCGATCCGGTCGGCCTGCTGGTCATCAGGCAAGCTGGGATCGGGGTCCAGGGCCAGGCCCCCGCCCCGGTACAGCCGCAGCTTATCGGGGTCGATGTCCGTCACGGGCACGCCCATGCCGCTGAGTTGGGCGCCGGTCAGGCGCACGGGGCCGTTGGTGCGCACGTCCAGGCGGACCCAGTGCGCGGTGGCCCCGAAATCGAACCCGCTCCGGAGCCCATCGCGGCCCTTGCCCGCCCGTGCGGCCAGGGCCTCCTGCCTGGCCCCCAGTCCCAGAACCCTGAACAGATCCTCGTTGAGCAGCCCGTGCGGGGTCACCAGGCCGGTGAAATCCTTGGCGGCGGCCTTGCCGCCCAGCACCAGGAGGTCCTGGTACCTGTTCTGCCGCGGATGATGGATCTCCACCACGACCTCGGAAAGGACGCCCCCGCCGGCGCCCAGGTCCACCCGGCACCCCAGCAGGGGCACCGACCGGAACACCCGGGGCACCGACACCGTCACCGGGTCAGCCGGGGTGTCCGGCTGCCGGTACCAGCGCAGGCTCCTGATGATGACCTGGGGCTCGTCCAGGGTCGGCACGGCCAGGGTGAAATCCCGCCGGGGCGCGGAGAACCGCTGGTCCTGTCCGGCCTGGTCGTCCACGGTCAAGGGATCGGTCCAGCGCACCTTTCGGGGATCGGCAGCCTGCCAGTCCCCGGGTGCGGCCACCAGCGGCACACGGATGCGGACCACGGTGGCGTCGGCCCCCTCTTCGAGCACGGTGATCCGGGCCCGGCCCAGCAACGCCGTATCCTCCGTTGCGGCAGCTTCTGCCGACGGGGCCGCGACCAGCCCCAGCAGCAGGAAACTCGCCGCCGCCAGAGCCACCTGCCAGGAAAGGCTCCCCCTGGCCAGGCGCCGGCCATGGGGCAGGATGCCGTTGTGGGTGGGGAAGATGAAACGGCGCCGGGAGTACCATCCCAGCTTCTGGAACAGGTTTTCCAGGTCGGGCAGCATGCCGCCCAGCCCCCCCAGGACAGCCGCCAGGCTGCCGAAGGGCAGCAGCAGAAGCAGAACCAGGGTTCCGGCGCCCCCCAGCAGCTCCAGACGCCAGTCCGGGTGGTCGTAGTGGGGAATCATGTCCAGCACGGCGTGCGACGCGATGCCGGCGGCGACCCCGGCCACGGGATGCCCGCACAGCCCGCCGGCCAAAGCTCCCACTGCGAAATGGGTAAAGAGGCACATCACGCACGCTCCCCGTTCGCAGGGCCGGCCGCAGGGTCCGCCTCGGCGGGATCCCATTTTTCCGCTTCCTCGACGAGCATGATGGGGATGTCGTCCTGGACGCGGTACTTCAACCGGCAATGGTCGCAGAAAAGCCACTGGTGGTCAGGGGCGGGCGTCACCGGGCCCCTGCAGGCGGGGCAGGCCAGGATTTCCAGGAGCTTGGGATCGAGCATGCGCGGGTTCTCCTTGCAAGCGTGTCAGCCAACGGGTGAACGCAGCCATCTTAATATGCTCAGGCTAGCCTGCAAACAGCACATTCGACTGCAGGGCAAAGAAAAAACCGGGCCCTTTGACCACAGGGCCAGGGCCGGCCGGGCGGATTCAGCGGATTGTCGGAAAGGTTGGCATCAGGTATCTTACCAAAACCGGGGCCCGCGGTCAACTACTTTCGGCCTGATTCGGCGAAAACCCCCATGTCGAGGAATTTCTGCAGGCGCTGGTCCCGCAGCTCATCCGCACCCAACCCGTCGAGCTTTGCCAGATGGTCCAGCACGGTCGCCCTGATCTGCATGGCCATGGCCTGATGGTCACGATGGGCGCCCCCCACGGGTTCCGGTATGATGCCGTCGATGACCTTCAGGCGCAGGGCGTCTGCGGCGGTCAATTTCATGTTCTTGGCCGCTTCTTTGCTCTTGGCCGGGTCCCGCCACAGGATCGCCGCGCAACCTTCGGGGCTGATCACGGAGTAGATGCTGTTTTCCAGCATCAGGATACGGTCCCCCACCCCCAGGGCCAGCGCGCCCCCGCTGCCGCCTTCACCGGTCACCACGCAGATGATCGGGACCGGCAACGCGGCCATTTCCCGCAGGTTGCGGGCGATGGCCTCGGCCTGGCCCCTTTCCTCGGCCCCGACCCCGGGGTAGGCTCCCGGGGTGTCGATCAAGGTGATGACCGGACGCTGGAACCGCGCAGCCATCTCCATCAGGCGCAGGGCCTTGCGGTAGCCTTCGGGATGGGCCATGCCGAAATTGCGCCGGATGTTGCTCTTGGTGTCCCGGCCCTTCTGATGACCGATGAGCATCACCGGCCGGTCGCCCAGGAGCGCCAGGCCGCCGACGATGGCTTCATCGTCGCGGAACATCCGGTCGCCGTGCAGCTCGGTGAATTCGGTGCACATGTGCTGGATGAAATCCAGCGTCGTGGGCCGGCGTGGATGGCGCGCCAGCTGCACCCGCTGCCAGGGTTCCAGGCGCGAGAAGATATCCTGGCCCAGCTTGCGGGCCTTTTCCCGCATACGCTCGACCTCGTCGGCCACGTCCATGCCCCGCACCGCGGCCGACTCCTGCAGGGCATGGATCTGCTCCTCCAGCTCGACCAGGGGCATCTCGAAATCCAACCACACGCCCTTTTTCTTCCAGTCCATCTGCGACCTCGCTCCTGGTAACCCGCTTGCGGTGACGCCGCCGCCCGCCACGCCATCTGATTGTCAGCCGACAAGAGTTAGCCATGCCCAGGTGGCCGTGTCAAGCCCGGCCGGTGAACCTGCGCTTGCGCTCCGGCGCCGCGGGCAGCACCGCCCGCATCCTGATGGCCTCGACCCCCGGCAACACCCGCAAGCGGCGCAGCGAGTCCAGCGTCAGGGTCAGGTTCCGGGCCCCGGACTTGAGCATCCAGGTACGCCCCTCCCGCCGCACCTGGACCAGCAGGGGCACGGGCCGGGCCAGGACGGGACCCGGGCCCTCATCGGGATCCCGGGACGGGTCCTCGGCGGGGCCCTCGGCCGGCGATCCGCTTTCGGAAGACCCGCGAGGGTCCGCATCCAGCCGCGCGGAGGTCGCCGCCAGAAGCCGCAGGGGCAGCGGCTCCCGGAACTCCTCGAATACCCGTCCCAGCTCGGCCACCCCCTCGGTACCCGCGGCATCCAGATCCAGATCCAGCATGCATTCCCGCACCCAGGTGCCCAGCACCTCGTCGATCCGCGTGATCCGGTCGACGACGATCTCCCGCACACCGTCACCGCGGACCTGGACGCGTCCTCCGACCACCAGGATGGAATCGCTTTCCACCAGCTCCTTCGTCTGCTCATAGACGCGTGAATAGACCACCAGCCCGATGACGCCGGACTGGTCCTCGAAATGGGCCCGCGCGTACAGCCGCTTGTTGCGGTCCCGATGCTTGGTGTGGGAGGTGATCACGCCCACCAGCTCCACCCAGGCGCCCTCGCTGCGCTGATGGGCCCCCGCGGTGGTCTGGGTGGGCAGCGAGGCCAGCAGCTCGCGGTATTCCTGGAAGGGATGCCCGGAGAGGAAGAAACCCACGGCCTTCCTCTCGAGGCTCAACTTGACCAGGGGATCGAACGGCTCGGCCTCCAGCAGGGAGGGCTTGAGGGCGACTGCGGCCTGCCCCCCGCCGAACAGGGAAGCCTGCCCCCCGGCCCGGTCGCGGGAAACCTTCTGGCCGTAGGACAGGGCCCGGTCCAGATTCTCCAGCAGCTGCTTCCGGTGCCCCGGGAACGCGTCCATGGCGCCGGCGTTGATCAGCCCCTCCAGGACCTTGCGGTTGACCTTCTGCAGGTCCACGTGTTCGACCAGGTCGAAAAGGTCGGCGAAATCCCGGCCCAGTTCCGCGTGCGCCTGCCCGACGGCCTCGATGGCCGCGGTCCCCACGCCCTTGATGGCGCCCAGACCGAAAACCACGTCCCCGTCGCGGACCGTGAACTCGGCCCGGGGCCGGTTGATGTCCGGAGGGCAGATGTTCAGGCCCAGGGCCTTGACCTCGTCGATGAGCTGGGTGACCCGCTCGGCCTTGCGCATCTCCGAGGTCATGGTCGCGGCCATGAACTCGGCCGGATGGTGGGCCTTCAGCCACGCGGTCTGCAGCGACAACAAGGCATAGGCCGCGCTGTGGCTCTTGTTGAAGCCGTACTGCGCGAAGAATTCCATCTCCTTGTAGACATCGCGGGCCAGCTCGTCGGCGAAGCCAAGCGTGCGGGCCCCGTCCAGGAACTTCTCCTTGAGCTCGGCCATCATCTTCTTGTTCTTCTTGCCCATGGCCTTGCGCAGGGTGTCGGCTTCGGCCATGGTGAATCCGCCCATGGCCGAGGCGATCTGCATGACCTGTTCCTGATAGAGGATCACCCCGTAGGTGTCGTTGAGGATGGGCTCGAGGACCGGATGCTTGTACGTCACCTTCTGGCGGCCGTGCTTGCGCTCCACGTAGACCTTGTCCATGTCGGCCCCCAGGGGGCCGGGGCGGTACAGGGCGCAGATGGCGGTGATGTCGTCCCAGCAGGTGGGCGCCATCTTCCGCACCAGCTCCTGCATGCCGCTGCTCTCGAGCTGGAAGATGCCCACCGTGCGGCCTTCCTGCAGCAGCTTGAAGGTGGCCGGATCATCGGTGGGGATCTCCGCGGGGGTCAGGCGCCTGCCGGTGCTCTCGGCGATCAGGCCCAGGGCCTTGTCGATCACCGTCAGGGTGCGCAGCCCGAGGAAATCCATCTTCAGCAGGCCCAGGGCCTCGCTCATCTTCATGTCGTACTGGACGGTGATGTCGCCCTTGCTCGACTTGTACAGGGGCGCGTGCTCGATCAGGGGGCTGGGGGTGATCAGGACGCCGGCGGCGTGGATGCCCGTGTTGCGGTTCAGGCCCTCGAGGACCAGGGCGTTGCGCAGGAGCTTGGCGTGCAGGTCGGATTCGCGCCCCACTTCCTTCAGGCCCGGCGCCTCGTCCAGGGCCTTCTGCAGGGTGATCCCCACCTCCTCGGGCACCAGCTTGCTGATGCGGTCGCTGTCGCTGAAGCTGAAGTCCAGCACCCGGGCCACGTCCTTGATCACCGCGCGCGCGGCCATGGTCCCGAAGGTGATGATCTGGGATACGTTTTCCCGCCCGTACTTCCGCGCCACGTACTCGATGATCTCGCCGCGCTTCTCGAAGCAGAAATCGACGTCGATATCCGGCATGGAGATGCGGTCCGGGTTCAGGAAGCGCTCGAACAGCAACTTGTGCCGGATGGGGTCGATGTCGGTGATCCCGATGCTGTAGCAGACCAGGCTGCCGGCGGCCGACCCGCGGCCCGGCCCCACGGGAATGTTCATACCCCTGGCCGCATCGATGAAATCCCATACGATCAGGAAGTAGCCGGCGAAGCCCATCTGCCTGATGACGCCCAGTTCGTACTCCAGGCGCTCGGTCAGTTCGGGCGTGATGGTCCCGTAACGGCGGCGCAGGCCCTCGCGCGCCAGGTGCTCCAGGTACGCGTCCGGCCCTTCGAACTGTTCGGGGATGGGGAAGGCCGGCAGCAGCAGCTTGCCCATCTCCAGCTCGAAATCCACCATGTCCGCCACGCGCAGGGTGTTTTCCACCGCCTCGGGCCAGTCCTGGAACAGATCCAGCATCTCCCGGGTGGACTTGAAGTAGATCTCCGGGGTGTTGCTGCGCCAGCGCCCCGGATCGTCCAGGGTCTTGCCGGTCTGGATGGCCAGCAGGATATCGTGGGCCTCGAAGTGGGACCGCTCCAGGAAATGGCAGTCGTTGGTGGCGATGATCCCCACGCCCGTTTCCCGGGCCACCTCGGGCATCATCTGCCGGATGCGGGCCTCGTCCTCGATCCCGTGGTTCTGGATCTCCAGGAAGTAATGGTCCGCCCCCAGGATGTCCCGATAGGCGGCCGCCGCTTCGATGGCCGCCCGGACGTTGCCCTGGCGCAGATGCCAGTTGGGCTCGCCGCTCATGCAGGCCGAAAGGCCGACCAGCCCCTCGCTGTGCTCGGCCAGCAGCTTGCGGTCGATACGCGGGCGGTAGTAGAAGCCGTCCAGATAGCCCTTGGAGGACAGCTTGGCCAGGTTGTGGTAGCCGACCTCGTTGCGGGCCAACAGAACCATGTGGTAGCTGCGGTTGCGCACCTTGTCCGGGTTGCGGTTCTGATGATCCTGGGTGACGTAGGCCTCCATCCCCAGGATGGGCTTGACGCCGCGTCTGGTGCACTGCAGATAGAAATCCACCGCCCCGAACATGTTGCCGTGGTCGGTGAGCGCCAGGGCCGGCTGCTCGTCGTCGGCCGCCCGCTGGGCCATGTCCTCGCACTTCATGGCCCCGTCCAGCAGGGAGTAATGCGAGTGGTTGTGCAGATGCACGAATTTGTCGGGCAAGGTTTTCAGGGGCATGAGCGGCCAGGTCCGGGTGCTGGTTGTGACGGGTCGACGGGCGCTGAAGGCACAGGATAACAGGCCTCAGCCTCAGGCACAACCAGCGTCCTCCAGAGGCCGGTTATTCCCCCCCAGCCTCTGATTTCTTCCCACCTCCGGCCCGCCCGCACGTGACGACGAGGTCGCAGGAGGCCTCGTTGCCGCACCGGTCCCGCAGGGTGAGCTTCAGGTCATGGACCCCGGCCGGAGTATCGGCGGGCAATTCGACCAGCAGCCGGCTGCGCGGCAGATCGGGCTCGGGGAAGAACGGCCGGCCGTCGAGGGTGGCGGTGATCGAGGCGGGGTCCACCCCCGAGCCGCCTTCGGAGATGACCACCGGAAAGACCTCCCAGCGTGGCGGGGTGACCCCGGGCACCGTGGGCCTGGGACCGGGGCCCAGTTGCAGCGCCCCGGCCACCGCGCCGGCCGCGCTCAGCACCGGGGCAGCATGATCCAGGAACACCGCGTACAGCCCGGGCGCGCCCAGCATGAAACCGGGCCCGTCCGGGCCCGCCTCCAGGGGGTAGGCCCCGGACCAGTCCCTCCCGTTCCAGCGGTAGATGCGGGCAAAGTCACCGTCGGCGGCCATGGCGGCGCTGAAGCCGCTGTCGGCCGGCAGGGCCACCGGCACCGCCGATTCGATGGGCCAGTCCGCCGCCAGGAAGATGCCCGCCGCCGAAGCCGGGGTCAGGTACTGGTCCTGGGCGCGCAGGAGGGTCGGCATCGGCAACGCCGCCGGGCGGCTCAGGAGCCTGGTCTTCAGATATACGGGGTCCCCCGCGTCGGGATCCAGAGTGGTCACGGTCCAGCCTTCGGCGGCGCAATCGGGGCTGAAGAACGGGCTCTGCAGGCAGCCGGCGACCACTTCATCCGGAACCCCTGCCGGGACGGCCAGGGAATCCGGACGCCAGCCTGCAGCCTGTGCCCCTTCGCCGACCTGCAGGGGCAGCACCACCCGGTCCCGGCCACCGGCATGATCGACCGCCTCGATGACCAGGCTGTGGGCGCCGGGCGCCAGCCCGCGCCCGGCCGGCCCCAGGGGCCAGGGTCCCCCCTCCCTTCCCGGCACATCATCGCCCCGCCGGTGGTGCAGCCAGCGCTCCCGCGGCGAGAATCCCTCATACCATTCCAGACGCGAGCAGGAACCCTGGTCGAAGGCGAAGGTCGAGTTCCGCGCCCGGAAGACCTCCTGGCCGTCCAGCAGCACACGGATCAGTTCGGGCTCCAATCGGTAGCCGCGGATATCGGCATGGTCGACCACGCGGGCGGTGAAGGCCACCGGCCCGTCGATCGCCAGGGGGGGCAGGGTATCGGGCAGTGCCTCGGCATCGGGACGGCCGCAAACCATGATCTGCCTGCGTCCGCCCACGGTGGCGTCCACGGTCATGGGCACGGCGTGGACGGCGTAGATCACCGGCGGGAAGGTATCGGGCAGGACGAAACCATGCGCCAAGGGGTTCAGTGGCCGCTGCGCCGCATCGCGCACCTCGAAATGCAGGTGGGGACCGGCGGTGCCGCTCTGGCCGGTCAGGCCCAGCACGTCCCCGCGGCCGATGGTGATCGCCCCCGGCTTGAAATAAAGTTCGGCACGGTACCGGCCCGACTTGCGCCGGGCCTGGTCGATTTTGGCCCGCAACACATCGTTGAAACGCGCCAGGTGGGCGTAGACGTAGGTCTTGCCCGCCGGGGTCTGCAGGTACACCGCCCGCCCGTAGGCCCTGGCCGTGGCCCGGACACGCACGATGCTCCCGTCCTCGGCGGCGTGGACGGCGAAACCGGTCCGGCCCTGCGTCTTCAGATCCAGGCCGGCATGATACCGCCCCGGGCGGTATTCCATGAAACCGCTGGTCAGGTAGCGGGTGGGCAGATCCAGGGGCCAGCGGGGCGGCGGTTCCGCAGTGGCGGTGGTGTCAACCACCAGGCAGGAACACAGGATCAGCAGCAGGAAGAATCGGAGACGGAAAGAATGCATGGGGCGTGTCCTTCGGCCGGTGTGCGGGTTAAGTTACCGCTTCAAACGGGGGACGACAAGGCCGATAATATCTTCTAGGATAGCAACGGAAAGGATTCCTGCTCCGGTCCGGAACAGTCCGGTTCACCTTTCAGGGAGGAAATCATGACCACGATCGCCCCCGCCTCCGGCTCTCCCCGCTGGGACGTACCCACCCCCACCGGCCGCACTTTTCTGCTGGACACCAACGTCCTGCTCCACGATGCCGATTCCCTGGCCGCGTTCGGGGAGCACAACGTGGTCCTGACCGTGGATGTCCTGGAGGAGCTGGACCGGTTCAAGCGGGAAAACGACGAGAAGGGGCGCAACGCCCGGCGGGTCATCCGCGCCATCGACGGCCTGCGCGACGGCCGCCCACTGAGCCAGGGGGTCGACCTGCCGCGAGGCGGCAAGCTCTTCATCCTCGTGCGCAGCTTCATGAAATCCCTGCCCGAGGGCATGGACCGATCCGTGCCCGACAACCGGATCCTGGCCGCCGCCTGCGCCCTCGCCGAAAAGGGCGTCGACATCACCTTCGTGACCAAGGACATCAACGCCCGTGTCAAGGCGGACGCCCTGGGGGTCCAGGCGGAGGATTTCCTCAACACCAAGATCAACTTCGACGAGCTGTACCAGGGCTGGAGCGAGTACGAGGTCCCCGAGGAGACGATCGATGAATTCTACCGGGGCACCCCGCTCGAGCCCGAGGAGGAATTGCGCCCCAACGAGGGCGTCCTGCTGCGGGCCGCCACCAACCCCAAGCATACGGCCCGGGGCCTGTACAACGCCGCCAGCGGGAACATCGAGCCCCTGCAGTACGGCGACAGCCACCCCTGGGGCCTGAGCGCCCGCAACCTCCAGCAGCAGTTCGCCCTGGAGATGCTCCTGCGCGACGACATCCAGCTCGTCACCATGCTGGGCCAGGCGGGCACGGGCAAGACCCTGCTCGCCCTGGCGGTGGGCCTGCAGCTGGTGGCCGAGGAGAAGAAATACCGCCGCATCATGGTCTCCCGCCCCATCATGCCCCTGGGCAAGGACATCGGCTACCTGCCCGGCAGCAAGGAGGAGAAGCTGAGCAGCTGGATGGAACCGGTCTCGGACAACCTGCAGTACCTGGTGGATCCCAAGCTGGAGCAGAGCTTCGACAAGGTGCAGTACCTGTTCGACACCGGGGTCGTGGAGGTCGAAGCGGTGACCTACATCCGCGGCCGCAGCCTGCCGAAGCTGTTCATCATCATCGACGAGGCCCAGAACCTCACCCCCCACGAGGTCAAGACCGTGGTCAGCCGGGCGGGCGAGGGAGCCAAGGTGGTCCTGACCGGGGACGCCTACCAGATCGACAACCCCTATCTGGACGCCTCGTCCAACGGACTGGTCTACGTGGCCGAGAGGTTCAAGAGCCAGCCCATCCACGGCCACATCACCCTGGCCCGCAGCGAGCGCAGCGAGCTGGCGAGTCTGGCGGCGGAGCTGCTGTAGCTACTGCGCGCCCGCGGACGGCGTGGCGTGCTCGACTTCATACTTCAGCAGGGCCTGGCGTAGCTGCCCCAGCAGGCAGCCGTCGGCCCTTTTGATGGCGCGCGCCAGGAAACGATCCACCAGCTCCTGATCCTCGCGGGCCGCCGGCGCCAGGGATTTGCGCCCCTCGTACTCTCCATAACAGGATTCCTGCCAGACGATTTTTCCGTCCGCATCCCGCAGGGTCATCCGGACCTCGGCCTCGGCATGGTGCCTGGTCGGCATGGGGATGGCGGCCGTGGACAAGGCCCCGAACAACAGGGCACGGCCGGCTCGGCCCGAGGCGTCATCCCCGAGCGCCATGCCCAGACCGATCCCCACCGCGGCGGTCACGAAGTAGCTGCTGGGGCTGCGCTGCATGGTGGAGCCCATGGAAAGCAGATCCGCCGAGAGGACGAACTCCGCCTGCCCCGGGAAGGGCACCAGTTCCACAAGCTGGGTCTGGGCCAGATCCTGGGCCAGGGCCTGGCCGTAGACCTCGGCTGCCGGCTGGGCCCAGGCGCTGTCCTTGGGATACCTGATGGTGAAGAAATGCCCCTGCCCCGTCCTCTGTTCAACCGGGCGCATGTCGGTCACCTTGTCGATGAACAGGGTGGGGATGTGGCTCGTCCCCTGGCTGAAGTCGATGCTCTCGCTGGGATAATGCAGGACGATCTTGGGGCTGCCGCAACCGCCGAGGAGCATGAGCGCCAGGACGAAGGCCGGCCCCATGAGCTCCAGCCGGCGGCCAAGGGATGAGGATCGGATCATGCGCAACTCCAGGTCTGAAGAATTCCAAGCCTTCGGGGCCGGCAGCGACGCGGGCGGCCCCATCCAAGTGGTAGGATCAATCTAGGCCTCCGGGACCGTCAGAACCAGTCCCACCTGCAGATCGAGCTCCCGCGCGGCGCTGCGGCCACGCATGGCGATCTCCAGGGTCCCGCCGCTGCCCCAGTACCAGAACGCTTCCCCTGCCGGCGCCAGACCGTAGGTTTCCACCGGCCCGGGCACCGGCCGGCCGCCCACGACGACCAGGCCCGCGGCCTCGGCGCGCTTGCCCAGCCGGCCTTCGCGGGTCAGGTCCGTCACCGCATTGCCGAAGCGGTCGATCCAGACGATGCGGCAAGCGGCCCCCGGTGTCCGGTTTCCCGGCAGGGAGCCCAGCGCCTCGGCCCCGGCCGGAGTCCCGACCTGCCCCAGGGGCACACCCGCGGCCAGATGCGCCGCCACCGGCGCGAAAACATCCCGGCCGTGGAAGGTGCTGGAAATCCCCCCGCGATCCGGTTGCCCCAGGTAGAGGGTCCGGTCCAGGATCACCACCTCCAGGTCATCCCGATCCCGCAGGAAGGCCAGCAGGCCGTTGCCCGGCCCCACGAAGCAGGAGCCAGCCGCCCGGCAGGCCACGGCCGGCCGCCCGGTGCCCACACCGGGGTCGACCACCGCCAGGTGCACCGTCCCGGAGGGCCAGCCGGCGGTGGCCCGCTGCAGGAACCAGCTTCCGGTCGCGATATCGCCTGCATCGAGCTCGTGCCCGAGATCGATCATCCGGCCCACGAAATCCGGGTACCGGCTCCAGACGCCCGCGACCACCCCCTTCAGTTCGGCCACCCAGGGATCCCTGAGGCCGAAATCCGTGGTCATGGTCAGATAGCCGTTCATGCCGACTCTCCCGGATCAGGGGTGGGTCTGCGCCCGAACCGGGCCAGGATCAAGGCCAGCACCACCGCCCCGGCACCCAGAGACCACCAGGGCGAAAGCCCGAACCCCGCCGGCAGGTAACCGCAGGCCACGGCCACCGCCGCCACGACCATGGCATAGGGCAACTGGGTGCGCACATGGTCCACGTGGTCGGCCCCCGAGGCCAGGGAGCTCATGATGGTCGTGTCGGAGATGGGCGAACAGTGGTCGCCGAAAACCGCTCCGGCCATGACCGCGCGCACGGCCGCCAGGTGGATCGCCGAGGCCACGGCCGGATCATACCCCGCGGCCAGGGGCAATTTCGCCCCCAGGGGGTAGACCAGGGGCATGAGGATGGCCATGGTCCCCCAGCTCGTGCCGGTGGCGAAGCTGACCGCCGCGGCCAGGAGGAAGACCACGGCGGGCAGGATCCGCGCCGACAACATGCCGTTGGCCACGTTCACCAGGAACTCGGCGGTGTGCAGGTCCCCGCAGACCGCACTCAGGGACCAGGCCAGCACCAGGATGATCACGGCGATGAGCATGGCCCGGCAACCGGCCACGAAACCGTCCATGGCCTGGCTCATGGTCAGACGCCGGGAAGCGACCGTGGCCAGGATGGCCAGGACGGCTCCGGTCGAGGCGGCCCACATCAGGACCTGGAAGCTGTCCGCATGGTTGAGGATGGCCCGCAACCCGGGGTGCGGGAGGCCCGCGGCGCGCGCGCCGGAAAGCCCCCCGAAATAGAGCCCCAGGGCGGTGGTGGCGATGACCGCCAGGATGGGGATCCCCGCCAGCAGGGGATGGGCCGTCCCGGCCTCGGCCTGGGTTCCGGTTCCGGATTCATCCGCAGCGGAGGAAGCCGACAGGTCGCTGGCGGGCCGGGCCCCGGGCGCCAGCACCTGGCCGGTTGCTACGGCCCTTTGCTCGGCCGCGAACATCGGCCCGAAATCCCTTCCCGTCAGGCTGACCAGATAGATGAACAGCAGGGTCAGCAGGGGGTAGAAGCTGTAGGGAATGGTGCGCAGGAAAAATGTGTAGGCCATGCCGCCGTCCCCCAGCCTGGCCATGGCATCCTGGATCAACCCGACCTCGAAGCCGATCCAGGTGGAGATCACCGCCACCGAGGTGACGGGCGCGGCCGTGCTGTCCACCAGCCAGGAGAGCTTTTCCCGGGAGATGCGCAAGCGGTCCGTCAGCGGCCTCATGGTCGATCCGACCAGCAGGGTGTTGGCGTAATCGTCGAAGAAGATCACGGTGCCCATGGCCGCCACGGACGTCTGGCCCCGGGTGCGGTTGGTGACGGGGCGGCGCAGGAGGTGGACGATCCCCGCCGTGGCCCCGCTGCGCGAGAGCACCCCCACCATGCC